>CAZVAE010000038.1:0-11134 GCA_964624985.1 uncultured Isosphaeraceae bacterium
GATCGCAAGCGCACGGGGTCATTAAGTCGCACGGGTGAGGGTGCATGAGACGGCAATCTGAGAGGGATCTCCATATTTTGACTATTCACAATTCGAGCAATTCGTTTGCCATTGCTGACATGTTCACCGACACGAACATCTACTTCCTGTAACACTCCATCAATTGGGCTGATTACATTGCATCTTCTCAAATTTTCTTGAGCGAGCGATAACTCGGCAAGTTTTGAAGATATATTGGAAGAGGCTTGCTCTTCCCTCGCGGGAAATCTATTGGCAACTTCGGAAGCATTCACAGATGCAGCAGATGCAGCAATAGATTTTTGCATTGCTTGATCGACTTCTCTTTGTTTTGCAGCCCCCTTGTTAAAAGCTTCGGTTACACGGTTCAGTTCAGTTTTAGCTAACTCCATATCCTTAATGGCTAGCAGCGCACGTTCTTCTGCTGCAGAACGTTCAACTTCTAAGATCGTTCGTTCAGATTTTGCTGTTTTTACGGCTAACTCCGCTCTTACGACTTGTTGTTCAAAATCAACGCGGTCAAGCTGAACAAGCAAATCGCCACTCTTGACCTCTTTTCCTACGCGAGTCGATGGGGGAACTGCCGATACCGTTGAAGAAATCTGAGCTGGCACATCAGCATGCTCAAGCGCTAATGCGGTTCCATATCCATTTGCTCTGTGAGCAATAGGTACTTGCGATGCTTCCATGACAACAACTGCAGGTAAAGAGCGGTCTCCAGTAACAACTTCTAGTGACGGCTTGGTTTTGAATAATATAATGAAGATTGAGATGCCAATCGAGAGGACGATAAAGGCTGTCAACGTTCGAATGAATACTGAAATGAGCCGACTTGTAGCCATAGCCCCATAGGATACCTGATGGGTTTCTGCTACGCTCCCCAATATGAACATAGAGGCGCCAAAAACTACTCTTACTGATGCTACCGTACGACGTATTGCATTTCTAGCTCGCCTTGCTATGAGCGACTCTGAGGTGAGCAAAGCAAAAGAAGATTTATCTACAATTTTTTCTCATATTGATTCATTGCTTTCTCTTGATACAAAACATGTAGAACCCCTCGACCACCCAACAGAATTGCTCAATCATGTTCGTGACGATGATCCAACAGGCACTCTTTCACAAGAACAAGTGTTAATGAACGCACCCTCAGTTAAAGATGTTTATTTCGATGTCCCTAAGGTCCTAAAAGAACAGACATGACAACTCTTTCCATTCAAGATTCCTACAACGCATTCCATGAAGTTTGGGACGCTAGTCAACCTTCCAATGGGCCTTTAAATGATTTTACAATTGGTGTAAAAGATAATATTGCAACAAAACATGGTACGACGACGTGTGGTTCGAAGATGTTGGAGGGGTATAAAAGTCCATTTAATGCGACTGTCATCGAACGATTGCAAGATGCTGGCGCTGTTCTTGTTGGCAAAACGAATTGTGATGAATTCGCAATGGGTTCATCCACTGAACATTGCGCATGGGGCCCAGTGCTCAACCCTTGGGATACAACAAGGGTGCCAGGCGGATCTTCTGGTGGAAGTGCCGTTGCTGTCGCAGCCAATATGTGCAGAGCAGCTCTGGGTTCAGATACTGGCGGTTCTATACGACAACCTGCGGCTCTTTGTGGAATTGTAGGTTTCAAGCCCACATATGGAACAGTAAGTCGCTACGGTCTCGTTGCATTTGCTTCCAGCCTTGATCAAATCGGCACCTTCACTCAAAACGTTGAAGATAGTGCAATCTTGATGGATGTTATTGCTGGATATGATGAACTTGACTCTACATCTAACCCTTCAGAATTGTCTTCTTTTACAAACCAACTTCATACCCCGGTTACAAATCTCCGTGTTGGAGTTCCTTCTCAATACAGAAGTGATGAGATTCAAACATCTATACGAGAAGCGATTGAGAGCGCAATTGAAACATATGCTTCACTTGGCGCGACGATTGTTGATATTGAACTTCCACTCACAGATGTAGGAATTTCAACGTATTACATTCTTGCTCCAGCAGAAGCATCCAGTAATTTAGCTAGATTCGATGGCATTCGATATGGACATCGAACAGAAGAAAAATGTGAGGATTTGATTGAACTCTATTCGAAGAGTCGTTCAGAGGGATTCGGGTCTGAGGTTCAACGAAGAATCATGCTTGGCACGTACGTTCTTAGCAGTGGTTATTACGATGCGTATTACAACAATGCTTTAAAAGTAAGACGTATGATTGTCGAAGAATATAAAACCGCATTCAAATCATGTGATGTTGTTCTCGGTCCAACAACCCCAACAGTTGCATTTAAAATTGGCGAGAGAGAAGACCCTCTTTCAATGTACCTCAATGACGTTTATACCGCTAATACGAATATCGCGGGCATTTGCGGTGTTTCAATTCCATGTGGATTGTCAGAAGAGTTCGGAACACCATTGCCTATCGGCCTGCATTTACAAGCGCCATGGCACGAAGATTCCAAACTGCTACGAATCGCACAAATGTTTGAGTCTAACACCGATTTCCATCTTCAAAAACCGGATGCTTTCCAATGCTGATTGGCGTAGATATTGGTGGGACTAACTTGCTTGTGGGGACAATTGAAGATGGCCAAGTTGTCCATAAAGTACATGAAAGAATCTGTGAAACTGGCAATTTTGAAAAAGTAGCAGATCAAGTTTCAAATCTCATTTACGAAGTTAGTGGGGGAAAACGCTGCGTTGTAGGGATATCAGTTGCTGGAAGTATTGATCCAACAAGTGGAATCGTACTTCGTGCTCAAAATTTAGATTGGGACAACGCCCCATTAGCATCAACTATTCAGAAAAAAACTGATTGCCATGTTCTCATTGAGAATGATGTCACGTCTGCAGCATGGGGCGAATTTAATTTTGGTGCAGGACGAGATGTGAACTCCATGTTTGTTGTCTGGATTGGTACTGGAATCGGCGGTGGCCTGATACTTGATGGCGAGATATGGCGAGGACCCCTTGGAACTGGTGGAGAATTTGGCATGGGAATAAGTGAACAGAATCCTAATTCAGAAATTCGCGTGCTAGAAGAGTTTTCCAGTCGTTCAGGTATTCAACGCCAACTGCATAATGCCTCGCTTGATTCTCAGAATATTGCTGATCTCTTTGGAGTGAACGATGAGTTGACTGCAGTTGTTACGAATGGCGCAAAAAGGATTGGCACTTCAATAGCAAATGTGATCACTTTGCTTTCACTAGACAGGGTTGTGCTTGGCGGCGGCTTAACTGAGGTCTTAGGCATTCCATACATTGATCACATTCGCACTCAGTTTGAACAAGACGTTTTTCCATCACATTGCAAACAATGCAGATTCAAAGTAACAGAACTTGGCCCAGATGCTGGCTTACTTGGCGCAGGACTCCTTGCCTCTACGATGTACGCAGTTTAAAACAGAACTACATTATTAATTTGCAAGAGAAAGGGCTCTTGCCGGCCAAGAGCCCAAATCTTTTGGGAAACTGAAGATGAACTTCGCAACAGAACGTGGAAGCGTTTTGCCTGTTGCACAACCTCTTTCTCAGGTCAGTTCGAGTTCCCTTACTTCTTGACAACACCAAGTTGCCAATCCTAACAATGTGCCGAATTCATTACGGCCTGCCCGTCCCTTGACACGCCATTGAACTCGGCAAAATCATGGTTTTCGCTGTCGCGAAAAATATGAATGGTTCCCTACCTCTTTGAGATAATTCACCAGCGTGTATCATTCCGGTTAACGGACATAATCAATTTGGCACGATTTATGATTAATGTCAAGAAAATTTAAAGTAAAATTAGAATTTTCTTGATATTTAGAGCATTAAATTGTTAGAAATGCTCTGTATAGCTCTAATCAGCCGAAAAACGTCGTTTTCAGTCGAATAAAGCTGTGCACTTACTCTAAGGACCGACTGTCCCTGAAACTCAAAAATTGGGACTTCAACCTGATATGTGTGATAGATTTTGTCGCGAAGAACGTTACATTCTTCTAAATCTGTAGGAAACCCTTCTGGAAGACGTACAGTTGCCATGGATCCAAACAGAGAGCCATCCAATGGCAGCAACGGGTCTACGTTGAATGCTTCGACAAGCGTTTTATGCATCCACGTTGCCATCGCATGATTATGTGTGTAAATCGAATCCCATCCAATTTCGGATCCGGCGCGTACAGCATAAGGGGCTGTCAACCATGGAGATATGTCACGCGTGCCTTGCCAATCGAATTCATTTGTATAACCCTGATGCAGCCAGTGGCTCACTGTCATAGGGTGTGTTGTGGAGCGGTGCTGTTCATCCGTCCAGATAAAGGCAGCTCCTAAGGGTGCACAAACCCATTTGTGAAGGTTAGCAACATACCAATCTGGTTTTAATGAAGAAATGTCTAGTGGTACCATTCCAGGAGCATGAGCACCATCGACGAGTACAAAAATACCCATTTGCCTACAGAATTTAATGATTTCTTTGACTGGAAAAATAAGGGATGACGCGGAAGCAATGTGATCAATCACAAGACATCGTGTTTTTTTAGAACATTCGGACTGAATAGCGGTAAGAATATCGGCCTGCGATTGAATAGGCAGTTGAACATCAATTTCTCTAAAAGAACACTCCTGTTGAGTTGCGTGGTGCTTCAAAAGTTGCCTGACACCGTTGTAAACATGATTCGTTGTTAGAATCTCATCGCCTCGTGTAAGAGGAACAGAGCGAATAGCACATCCAATTGCTGTTGTAGCATTCTCCACAAAACCGAGCCCTTTTGGATCTGCGCCTACAAACTCAGAAACGACATGACGAGCATTTTGCAACATTTCATGTCGATCTCTATCTAAAAAGGTGATCGGATCAGCTTCAAAATTTTGTTTGAATTGTAATTGGCGCTTATAAATCTCATCTGTTCTAGCACCAAAACTCCCGTGATTTAAATAGGCAATTGATGGATCTAAAAGCCAAGTACCACTTTCGATGGTTAAAGGAGGGCTGCTCACAGGGGAAATAATAACGATTTATGATGAACTTGACATTAAGTTAATGTTTGCCTAACATAATCCGTACAGAACTGCCGATACAACTCTACCAAACAACTGGAAGAAATGTAGGAGCAGAACAAAAGATGGAATTACCAATCGTGCAACTCGGACCAAGCCCAACGTATGGGACATCGTATTACGCTGATACTTCAAAGAAAGGAACAAGGATTTTGGCAATAAGTGGTGAAACAAAAAAAACACCACTTCCAAAGAGATTGGCTCGCAAACGCTCAACTTTTTTAGATCGCCTATTTAAGATTGACAGAGTACATTTTTCACCCTCGTTAGAAGCAGAAGGGTTACTTGATTTCTTGCCAACATGCGAAACTCCTAAACGTAAACCTCGCATTAGTAAGTTTTCATCTTGTATTACAACTTTACACCAGCCACTGATACATATTCGCGCTGCAGCTTTACAACTCACACTTTTTGGACGAACACCATTTAAAAGAAAGGATCATAACCATGAACCTCACTCCAAAACAACTCGAAGTCGTAGACCTCATTCGAGAATGCCGAACAAATCATGGGTACTCCCCGACGATGCAAGAGCTAGCAGAAGAACTAGGGGTCAGCAAAGTAACAGTATTCGAACGAATCGAGGCACTTATTCGGAAAGGTGCACTAACACGGGAGCCAAACAGGGCACGCTCTTTATCGATCACAAGTAAGTTAGAAGATCGACCAAATCATGCAATGCGTTTTCCATTGGTGGGACGCATCGCTGCAGGTATGCCAATTGAACGTTGTCAAGATAGAGACACTTTAGACATCACTTCCATGTTCGGCCCTAAAGTTGGCCAACAAAGTGACACCTTTGCATTGCGAGTAGAGGGCGAGTCAATGCGAGATGAAGGAATTCTTGATGGTGACTATGTCCTAGTTCAACAACAATCAACGGCGAGAAATGGAGATAGAGTTGTCGCTCTTCTTCCTGATGGTGAAACAACATTAAAAACGTTTTTTAAAGAATCGGACGGACGGATTCGATTACAGCCAGCGAATTCAGATTTTGACCCCATATTTGTCGAAGCATGTCAAATTCAAGGAATCATTACGGGAGTTTTGCGTACCTATTAATTTGCAAGAACAACTTTTGATAATCGCGACCACGCCAATTCTGTTTGTTCGATGACTCCCATCGGGCTATCAGCGAGTTCAACCCACCCCTCTCTTATTGCCTTTATACATCCTGCAGAAGCACGATCTCCGAGTCTTCCTGGAATGGCAAACGCATCCCGACCCTGTTCTTCAACAGCAATTCGAGCTGTAATCAACGCTCCGCTACGAATAGCAGCTTCCACAACTAACACTGAGGAGGAAAGTCCAGACACAATCCTGTTCCTTCTAGGGAAGTACGTTGGACGTGGTGTTCGATGACAAGGATACTCACTGACCAGCACTCCCCCCTCAGTGGAAATTGATTCAAACAGTTTCTTGTGTTCTGGAGGATATACGATCCCAATTCCAGATCCTAGAACTGCTATAGTTTTACCCTGGATGCGTAACGTCGATCGGTGTGCTATGGAATCTATACCACGCGCGCCACCTGAAACAACTGTTAATCCAGATTCAACGATGTCTGTAGAAAAGAGAGCTGCTTGTTGTTTTCCATATTTTGAACAACGTCTAGACCCTACGACTGCAACAGAGGGAGTGTTCAGTATTGAGGCGTCACCTACATACCAGAGCAATGCAGGGCAGGCAGGTATAGGCAAAAGTAAATTCGGGAAGGAGTCATCCATGACAGTTATGATTGAAGCACCGATAGCCTCTGCTGACCAACGGTACCCATCAATTTCAATCCGTTCCATTCGTTCCCTCAAGAGTGAGCTTGCAGTTTCAGGCAACCATGATGTCGATTCACCTGAAAGTACAGCTTCAGCAGCTTCGTGTATCCCACCTGCCCTGTGAACTAATGCATGAAGGGTATGTGCCCCAAGGCCATCGATCGATAACAATGATAATGCTTGATCGCTGTAATTATTGACATTACTGTGCATGCCCGAAAGTGTAAATGGTACTGATCTAAACTCTATAAGAAATGCTGAATTTCTTTATATTTAAAAAAGGGAGGTCAATCACTCTTGTTTGTAGTAGTCGAATAAAAAAAACCGGCAAACATCGCAATCGCAGCGGCTCCAATCAGTATCAAACGGCTACGACCACTAGAGATAGTGGTCAGTAATGAGGACTCTAAAGGCATTGTTTCCACTTCGCGAGGCTGTCTTGTTCTTTGGGCGATCCAATCAAGTGGATTCATCGATGCAGAAAAATCAATAACTACTTCCGATCCATCTATTGGAGAATTGAGTTGAAGTTCGGAGACTCGTTTTATAAGGTCAGGATCCTGTTCTTGAAGGCTGTCCAAAAATTGTTGATATTGGAACACTCTGTAGTGCAGATGTTGCAGATCTTTTTTAATCTCAGTATGCTTTGATTGAAGATTGGTTAAATCCTGATGCGCTGGAAGTGTGATGGCTGAAACAGCAAGAACGAGGCCACACAACAAAAAAAGCCACCCAACATCGACTTTTTTCAGGATACTCATGTTTTATGTATCGACAGATAAGGCGAAGTAGAGCCACATATCGTACAATTCGTAACCCCGATTGCGGGGTAGAGCAGTCTGGTAGCTCGTCAGGCTCATAACCTGAAGGTCGCAGGTTCGAATCCTGTCCCCGCTATTTAAAAAACCGACCCTTGCGGTCGGTTTTTTAAAAAATGGAACGGATTGGGTTCTGCGACGCGGAGTGCGAAGCAGGACGCAAGTCGCAGGTTTGTAGCACATAGAGTCCTATCCCTGCATTCCTTCTAACTCAGCCCAACGCTGATAGAGAATACGCACTCGTTCATGTGCATCCGCAACAACTGCACACGCCTTGGCATGTTTTTGGTGGTCAGAAATAATACTTTCATCATTTGCAATCGCTTCTGCCTCTTCTACTTCATTTTCCGCCTTGGCAATCGCATCTTCCATGCTATCAAATTCTCGCTGTAGTTTATAACTCAATTTCAATGAAGCACTCTTCCTTCTATCAGGAACTTTTTTATCATTGTCGAAAACATCTTCTTGTTTACGTGCAGTGGTTCGCCATTCTTCCCATTGCTCATAGGCTGAAAATTCCTTGATTGTGCCACGTCCAACTAATGCAACATATTCTGTTGCGATGCGGTTTAACATAAACCTATCGTGTGTAACAAGCAGAACAGCTCCTGGAAATTCGAGTAACGATTCTTCTAACACTTCAAGTGTCGGAATATCTAAATCGTTTGTTGGCTCATCTAAAAGAAGTATGTCCGCTGGTTGCAACATTAATGATGCAATTTGAATTCTTGCTTGCTCGCCACCCGAAAGAGAACCTACAAGTGTTCCTAACTGCTCCTTCGTAAACAAGAATCTGTCAGCCCAACCAGACACGTGCATCTCTTTGCCCAAGTACGTCACCATCTCTCCAATTGGGCAAAGTATGTCTTGTAATGTGATGTTTGGATCTATATGCAATCGATGCTGACTCGCAGTAACAACTTTCAAGTTATCAGCTCTCTTGATGGTGCCACTATCAGGAGTTAACTCGCCTGAGATCAATCTGAGCAATGTCGTTTTACCCGAGCCATTTGGACCTACAACTCCAATCCTTCTGTTTGGAGTCAACTCCATGTCTACATCTTCAAATAATAATGTACCCCCCATGCTCTTTTTGACAGAGTGCATCACAAGAAGCTTTTTTGTTTTTCTACCAACGGCATCAAAATTGATCCCTACACGTTTTGAAGGCGAAAGATTTCGAGCATTCACAGATTTTAGTTCAGCTCTTCTCGAAGCGGAATCTCGAACTTGCGTTTTGTTTCGCGTTTGCCTTCCTTGAATGCCCTGCCTTAACCATGCAGTGTCACGTCTCACTTTGTTCGCAAGAGCTGCCTCTTCAGCTTCTTGCGAAACAAGAAACGCTTCTTTACGTTTCACGAATTCTGTATAGTTCCCTCTAACTTCTAAGGCACCATCAGGATAGGAAGGCGCAAGTTCAAGAATTCTAGAAGCACAGTTCTCAAGAAAACTACGATCGTGTGTTACAAATACCATTGAGATATTCGCTTTTATGATGAACTGTTCGAGCCACTCAACTGCTTCAAGATCAAGGTGATTTGTAGGCTCGTCAAGTAACATCAACTCAGGCTCATGGACAAGACCACATGCCATTGCAATTCGTTTTCTCCAGCCGCCTGACAACTCCTCGAAGGGCTGATCAAACGATTTGAAACCTAGTTTAGAAAGCACCTTTGATGCGGCCACTTCCGCTTCGATTCCTTCACAGCCTATTGAACGCATGACAGATTGAAGTGGTGTTTCATCTAGCGGAAAGACAGATTCTTGTGGAACATAACAAAGCCGAAGGCCTTTTTTAGACGTTAGGTCCCCACTATCTTGGATTTCTAAACCAGCAAGAATTTTCAAGAGTGTAGATTTGCCGGAACCATTTGGACCAATAATTCCCAAGCGTTCCTTCTCTTGGATATGCAGCGTTACATGTTGAAACAACTGCCTCGTAGAAAAGGATTTTGAGATTGATTGAGCGGAAAGTAAATTTGCCATCATGCCCCTGCAATAATCGTACGGCAAATCACAGAGTTGTCCGCTCCACAGCATAGAATTTCACTGAGAGTATTTTGAGTTGCCCCAACTAATTGTGGATGTTCTAAATCGACCACAGCAAAATCGGCATATTTCCCAACTGCGATTTCACCGACTGGCAGCCCGAGACTTCTGGCACCATTACGTGTAGCAGCATCGATTAAATATCGTGCCATAGAACCGGAGCTGTCAACACAAACCCCGCGTTCTTCGCGCTGCAATCGTTGTGCATATTCCATCCAACGCATCTCTTCAATCATAGAAATGCGAGCATTCGAATCCGTCCCTAAAGAAACACACCCTCCTTGCTTCACAATTCTGTGCATGTCACAAATTCCATCTGCTAAGTTCGCTTCAGTGAGAGGGCAAATGCATACATTCCCGCCTCGACTCAGCCACTGCTCCAAATCTGCTGGAGCAGTGTGCGTGCAATGAACAGCCGTTAACATTGGAGAGACTTCAATCGCATCATTTAACAATGCCATAGGCGTAACCCCGTGATGTGCAAGACAATCATCAATTTCTTGACGCTGTTCTTCAACGTGAATATGCATCGGCATCCCTCGCTGCAACGAGCCAATCGCAATTTCTTTAATCGTGTCAATATCGACTGCACGAACTGAATGTGCCACTGTTCCAATTCGCTGCAAGGGAGTTGAACAAGATTCAACGAGCGTATCAACCTGATTCCACCACTCATCTAAGTTTTGAGTACTAAAACGCAATTGACCGCCGGAAATTGGTTTTTCAAAACCTCCATGTTGATAAAAGGCGTGAAGAAGACTGACCCGTATGCCTGCCTCCTGAGCAGCTTCAAGGATTGCCTGGTCTAGCATGAAATCATGTTTTTGATCATGGTGTAGATAATGGAACTCGCCTACAGTTGTGATACCAGCAAGTTTCATTTCTAAAAAACAGTGCACGCACAATTTTTTGAATTGGTCTACTGATAGTTCGTTCACTAAAGTGTACATTTCTTCGCGCCATCCCCAAAATGAATCGCTGCCTGTTGCAAAATGTTCACCTTTGCCCCGAAGTCCTCTTTGAAAAGAGTGGCTATGAGCATTCACAAATCCAGGAAGAAATGCACCTTTATCTGAATTGTCTCCTTCGCCTATGGCAACAATAACCCCCTCCTTAATTTCGAGAGAAATATCTGGCAAGAATTCCCCATCAATCCATGTTAATTCTGGGTTGTAGATTGTCATTTCACATCTCCACAGAACGCATGAATAGCAGCCGCTATGGTCTTCACGCATTGCTCCATCTCAACGATTGGAACAAACTCGTCTGGCTTATGAGCGACCCCAATATCACCCGCGCCATACAGGACACATTCAAATCCTGCTTTTGACAAGTACCCGCCATCGGTTCCATACGAAACACCGATGCTTTCTTGCTGGCCATTGAATTCGCAAAGCCACTGGTTTATCGCTGATTGCTCTTCTGTGCACATTAC
>CAZVAE010000039.1:0-10969 GCA_964624985.1 uncultured Isosphaeraceae bacterium
AAGAAGTTTATAGATGCAGTCCGTGCATACCACAGAGCACTCACAATCAACCCAGACGATATGGGTGCAAACATGAATATAGCGACAACGTATTTACAGATGGGGCGTCCCCAAAGTGCACTGGTATTCGCAGAACGTGCCGTTGAACTTGAAGGAAACACCGCACCAGCTCAGATTACATTGGCCGCAACGTATCAGTTACTTAACCGTCCCCACGATGCACTTGAAGCATACATCGCAGCATCCGAAGAAATGGAAGAGCCGTCGCCTCAACTAATGCGAAACATCATTTATCTGTTAACACTGGAGAAGCGGTATCAGGAAGTGGTGAACACGACGACACAACTCGTTCAGATTGATCCTACTACAGAAACATATGAACAGTTGGCATGGGCAGAATTTCGGCTAGGAGATTATGCTGCTTCGCTGGAGTCGTACAAAATGGCAGTTGATTATGACCAAACAAATTGGCGGGCGCTTAATGGTATCGGTGTCAACGAATTGAACAGTTGGCTCTTGGGCGAAAAGAGTGACACGGAGGCATATCAGACTGCTCGCGTTGTGTTTCGCCGCTCACTTGCAATCAACCCAGATCAACCCAAGGTGATTACGCTTATCCTTCGATATGGACTCTGAGCCACTGATTCGATTAAAATAATCGAATGCCTGACAAAACATTGCTTGAAACATTTGATACACCCACAAAAATACCCTTTTTGATTGAACACCTCAACGAAGAGTTCACTTCCGTTTGCCCTGTTACTGGACACCCCGATTTTGGGACGATTCTGTTGCGGTACGAGCCCAACCAACAGTGCGTTGAACTCAAAAGTTTGAAACTCTATTGTCAG
The DNA here is from genome assembly GCA_964624985.1 of uncultured Isosphaeraceae bacterium. GTDB lineage: Bacteria > Planctomycetota > Phycisphaerae > Phycisphaerales > SM1A02. Next base: position 852 of record CAZVAE010000039.1, read on the forward strand.
TCATTTCGAAACGAGGGTATTTTTTACGAAGCGGTGACGAACCAAATTAGAGACGACTTAGTCGACTGCATGGAACCAGCTTGGCTGCAGATTGTGACGACATGGCGTGGCAGAGGCGGCATACAAAGCACGATTACTGCAACACACGGCGATGTTCCGCCTTGCTACCAAGGGTGACAATGCAACTTTTGCTTGCGACAACGAATGCGCACAAACTTGATGAGGTTCGAGAAATCTTGGATCCGCTTGGAATCGAAGTGATTGGCTTGGACGCGTTGCCCGATTCGCACGACGAACCAATAGAAGATTCCGATACGTTCGAGGGGAACGCTAGACTAAAGGCAATTGGCTACGCACGTTCAACAGGTGTGCAGTGCATGGCAGATGATTCGGGACTTGAGGTTGACGCTCTCGGAGGTAGACCGGGTGTGTACTCAGCACGCTACGCCGGTATCGGAGAAACACGCGATGAACGCGACAATGCAAACAACACCCTTCTTTTAGAAGAACTTGGAGGTGTCCAAGAAGAAAAAAGAACCGCACGGTTTGTGTGTGCAATCTGTGTTGCAAATCCAGACGGTAGTATTGTCTGTGAATCAAAGGGCTTCTTTGAGGGACGGATCGGATTGACGCCAAAGGGGTCTAACGGTTTCGGGTATGACCCACTTCTTTTCGTACCGGACGCGAACAAAACGAGCGCAGAAATGTCATCCGAAGAAAAAAACGCACGTTCACACAGAGGCGAAGCCATTCGAAAAATTATCTCGTACTTTGAACAGTAAGGAGTGCGACTTCGGCTGGGCAGTTGACTCGTAGTGGGAACCACGCACCTACTCCAACAGTCACGAAGAGTCGGCTATCACCTCGCTCATACTCACCAGCAGAATATCGATGAGCAACTGCTAGGTTTGCACCCTTTTTCTTTTTCATTGCCATTTGTCCACCATGCGTATGACCAGAAAGGGTGAGAGGTATTCCAAGCATTGAAGCGGCTTTGAAAGCCTTTGGATTGTGTGAGAGCAAGAGATGTGTTTCTTCATCGCACACAGACTCTACTTTTTGTTTGCATTTTTTTGCCGATTTTGCCCAATCGATTCCTGCTATGTTGAGTATGTCTCCGTGAAACTGAACTTGGCAAGTGGCATCTCGCAAGAGAGTAATCCCAGCATCGAGCGCCATTGCACTTAACGTTCTTGCACAATCGAGTTCGTCATGATTCCCAAGGACAAGCATAGACCCAAGCGGGGCTTGTACTGAGGCGAGTTCTTCTAACAGTTCGTTTGCACCCCTCACATGTAAATCAACGACATCACCTGTACAAACAACAATGTCGGGTTCTTGTTTTTTCAACAAATCGATGGCATGCTTTGCCCGTTCAAACGGCATTAAATCCCCCAGATGAAAATCGCTTACGTGACCAATGCGGAGTCCATTAAAAGCACTTGGCCAATTCGGTGTTAAAATTGTTTTTTCATGTAGAGAAACTGATTGGTCAAAATGGTTTCGAAAGAGCCGCCCCCTGCTTAACTTGTTGGGGCCAGTCGTAAACAACATGTGCCTTGCCTTGGCTCGTTTAAACTTACCAAATGGGCGTTTTTGTGGATGCATGTTATCAATGTACGTTGAAAGAGAATTGGGCGTTCGCTAGAAACGGATTTCTCCCCCCACAAATAATCCCTGTAGGCCTGCGTCAAACGTGTAGTTGCCATCTTCTGCATTCAGTTCCTGAAGTCGGTACCCAAAGAAACCCGCGGCAGATTCGGAAAAATAAAACGAAAGAGTTGCTTGAATACTTCCAACCCACCCACCATCACCACCGAACATTGTACCTGCAAGGACTTGACTGCCGATGCCCATTGAATCCAGCGGTGAATCGACACCACCCATATCCCATTTGAACTCCATCTCTAGTCCACCTTGTAATGCGAGCCAACTATTGTGTCGAGAAACGGATTGGCTCGATGTTCTGTTTTCAACGAATGTTTTTACGCCATACCAACGCAACCCCGCAACAGGAGCAAAAGAGAGCGTTGCGTTATCACCCCGCTTGTATGGTTGCCACACTTCCCACGAGGCCTCTACACCAACACTTTGCAGATCAGTTGTGGCCGACCAAAGGTCGCCACTATTAAAAGCCACTGAACCATATGTGTCATTTCCGTTATACGATCCATTACCAGAAGTAGAAAAATCAAAAAACGAAAGTGACATGACGATGTTCTGAATGGGCTTTACCTCGAACTCTAAAACAGGAATTGTTTCTTTTGTTCGTAAATCAATATTCGTTTCGAAATCAATCGAACCACCGTCAGTAATTGTCCCGCCCAATCGAGGCATCCACACTCCACCCCTTAACGTTGCTGGTTCTTCAATTGGTTGTGTAGTAAGACAAAGTAAAAGAAAAAATGTCTGCATGATGAACGTTACTCTTGGACAAGGTGGACCTGACCACTTCCTTTTGTTATCTCACCTAAGACCACTGGGCGTTCGCCAAGTTCGTGAAGGTGTGCTGTGATTGAATCTGCAAACGATGGGCGAACAACCAGAACATATCCGATACCCATGTTGAAAACCTTATACATTTCTTCATCTTCAATGTTGCCATGCTCTTGAAGAAACGGAAAAATTGGCGGAATGTCCCACCTGTTTAGATAGATTGTGGCATCAACTTGATTGCAAATGGAACGGCAGAGGTTCCCCGCAATTCCTCCTCCAGTTATGTGAGCCATACCCGAAACAACTTTTTTAACTTTATATTGTTGAAGCAACTTTACAATGGGTTCCACATAAATACGAGTTGGCTCAAGCAGTGTTTCGCCAAGCGTTTTGTTTGCATCGAGTTCTGGATAAACTTGGGTCAAGTCTAACCCTGCAATTGCAGCTCTTGCCAGTGTAAAGCCATTTGAATGCACCCCGCTAGACGGCAAACCAATAATGATGTCACCCGCTTCGACTCTACTTGGGTCAATGGCACGGTCAAGTTCTACAACTCCAACAGCGAAGCCAGCAATATCAAAATCACCCTCTTTGTAAATGTCGGGCATCTCCGCACACTCGCCGCCAATCAATGCACAATTTGATAACTCACACCCTTTGGCAACACCCGAAACGATTTCGGCAGTGGTTTCAGGGTCTTGCGTGTGCAGTCCCAAGTAATCTAAAAAAATGAGGGGTTCAGCACCTTGAACAATCATATCATTGACGTTCATCGCGACGCAATCAATACCAACACTGTCGTATTTCTTTATTTCACACGCGATTTTCACTTTCGTACCGACTCCATCTGTACAAGCAACAAGAACCGGGTCTTTGAAATTTCGACGAAACAACCGTTCATTGAAATCGAGTCGAAACATACCAGCAAATCCACCGTGTTCCCCAAGTACACGTGGTCCATGGGTCCGCTTCATCATCGTTTGGATTAATCCTACGAGGGCATCGCCTGCCTCAATATCAACGCCCGTATCAGCGTAAGTCAACGGTTTTTTTGTTGGAGAAGTCATCTCTATCAGTGTAGTCACCTTGGGCGGTTGGCGGTATCCTGTACGGTCTTAAATGGAGTAAACCATGTCGATTTTAGTCAATGGAACAACGAAAGTCCTTTGCCAAGGCATCACTGGTTCAGCCGGAGCATTTCACACCAAAGGATGCCTTGAGTATGGCACTCAGATGGTTGGAGGTGTTACACCTGGAAAGGGCGGACTGAACGATGCCAATGGTCTGCCTATTTTTAACACTGTTACTGAAGCAGTGAACGAGACCGGTGCTACCGCAACCATGATTTTTGTACCCCCACCATTTGCTGGTGACTCAATCCTAGAAGCAGCTGATGCAGGGATTGAAGTCATATGTGCGATTACTGAGGGTATCCCTATTGCTGACATGATGAAGGTAAAAGCAATGCTTGCGGGATATCCAGACACGGTACTTATTGGTCCAAATTGTCCGGGCATCATTACACCGGGCAAAAAAGTATCGGGGAGTGGCGCTACCGCAACGTTTGAAGATGGTTGCAAAATCGGCATCATGCCTGGGTATATCCACACAGCCCCAATCGATGCCTCTAGCGGGAAGAGCGTTGGCATCATTAGCCGAAGTGGCACTCTTACGTACGAAGCAGTGTGGCAAACAAGTTCACTTGGAATTGGACAAACTACTTGCATAGGTATTGGTGGCGATCCAGTTAAAGGTGAAAACTTCATTGATCTTCTCGCTCGATTTGAGAAGGATGACGAAACAGATGGTGTTGTCATGATTGGTGAAATTGGCGGAAGTGATGAAACGGAAGCAGGAATATGGATTCAGGAACACATGTCAAAACCCGTTGTTGCATTTATCGCTGGCAAAACAGCACCTAAAGGAAAGCGAATGGGGCACGCCGGAGCAATTATCGGTGGCGCAGACGACACCGCTCAAGCAAAGATAGAAGCACTTTCCAGTTGTGGAATCATCGTTTCAGAGAGTCCTGCTGGAATTGGTGCCACAATGGCCGAAGCGCTCTCTTTGTGTGTAGCCCACGAGGCGTGACACCATTGGGCGAAATATTTTGTATGCTGTGAGAATGAATCCCAAGGAGGGGAACAATAGTGACCACAATTAAGGAACGATACAACGAAGTCCAAGAGAGAATTGCAGCCGCTGCCGAGCGTTCGGATCGCAGTAAAGAAGATGTTCATCTCGTTGCTGTAACTAAATATGCATCCGTTGACGATGTGAGACAACTCATTGATTTGGGGCATGTTGATTTTGGAGAGAGTCGACTTCAACACTTTACGCAACTCGTTGCACAAATTGACGAATATATTGATCGAAGAAAAGTACTTGGCGAGCCAGATTTAACAAGTCCAATTCGTTGGCATTTTATTGGGCACTTGCAACGGAATAAATGCAGACGTGTGTTGCCAATGACTCGCATGGTTCATTCTGTGGACTCATTACGAATTGCTGAAGAGATTCAAGAAGTCGCAGAAAAAAAGGGCCTCACGATTGAGGTTCTGCTTCAAGCTAATATTTCTCGCGAACGACAAAAGACAGGCATTGCTCCTGCAGCGGTTGGATACTTACTCGAACAACTTTCAACGATGGACAACGTCATCCCACGCGGCATGATGTGCATGGCTCCAGCGAGTGAGCAACCAGAAGATTCAAGACCCATCTTCCAACGGTGCCACGAGTTGTTCAAAGAAATGCAATCGGACCCACATTCAGGCGACCTGTTTAACGTGCTTTCAATGGGGATGACGAATGATTATGAGGTTGCAATTGAGTGCGGTGCAAACATCGTACGTGTTGGATCCGCATTATTTGGTGTTCCGGCGACCAACTAATATAAAAACATCAAGGCAATACACCCCGCTCTGCATTATCCTACAGCGATGCACGTGAAGGACATTCTAGATAGAGACAAGACTATTTTTAGTTTTGAATTTTTTCCTCCTAAAACCGAAAAGGGATGGAACTCGCTAACGAACCGTCTTAGTACTTTCGAATCCCTTGAACCCTCTTTTGTTTCTGTGACGTATGGTGCTGGAGGTTCAACCCGTACGAAAACACGTGATTTAGTTTGCCACCTTGCAGCACAAACAACACTTGATCCGATACCTCACCTCACCTGTGTGGGGCACAGCAAAGAAGAAATTAATGCAATCCTACAAGAGTATGCAAATGCAGGAATCGACAACATCCTTGCCTTGCGAGGCGACATGCCCGAAGGTGGTTGCAAAGAAAGCGACTACACACACGCCGCAGATTTGGTGGATGCGATTCATCAGTTTGAGGATGCATCATTTGGAGTAGGAGTCGCGGTATTCCCCGAAGGGCACCCTGAAACTCCGAACCGACTCGCGCAACTAGATTTTCTAAAAGCGAAAGTCGACCGTGGTGTTGACTGGATGTGTACACAGCTCTTTTTTGACAACAACGCCTTCTTTGATTGGCGAGAACAATGCGAAATAGCTGGTATTCATACACCGACAATTGCTGGGATTATGCCAATCACATCGCTTAAGGGTATGAAGCGGATGGCTGAACTTGCGGGAGGAGCAAATTTCCCCGCTCCACTTCAACGTCGACTTTACCGTTTCCAAGACGATCCCGAATCGGTACAACAAGTAGGGGTAGGCTGGGCAGCAGAGCAGTGCGCTGATTTGCTTGACCGTGGAGTTCGTGGCATCCATTTTTATACGATGAACCAATCATCTGCCACAGAGGAAATTTACAAATCTCTAGGCGCAACGAGTGGCTCTCAACTTCGGGGCTCCCAACAATGAAAGAAGTACGTTATCCTTTCAATATGAACCGAATCAAATCGATCGTTATGGCAGCAGTTTGTTCGACGTACTTCACTTCAATCCTAAGTGCTGCCGTCACGACATCACCCCCAGAACCAAGTTTACGAAAAACAGCTGCTGCATGGATGGGATTCATGCTGATGCTCGTGTTTTTTGGAATCGTGATCGGAATAAGCTTGATTTCATCAAAACGTGGCCACCAAGATTAATCTTCACAATCGTCTCCGAACCACTCGCTGTACACTGTCATGATGCGTAAAGCAGTTGATACAGTCATGATTGAACAACGGGCGGCTTCATTCACTCGTCGTTCAATTAAAACTACGTCTAAGCAACAGGGTCTTCGCCTTGCCCTTTCAATGATTGATTTGACAACCCTTGAGGGCAAAGATTCACCCGAGAAAGTACGGGGTCTCTGCGCGAAGGCGATTCTTCCATGGGAAGGGGAAATATCGCCCCCACTTCCTTCCGTTGCGGCAGTTTGTGTGTATCCAAACCTCGTACGTATCGCACGTCGTGCACTTGAAGGTTCAACGGTCGCGGTTGCATCGGTCGCAACTGGATTCCCAAGTGGACAATACCCACTAGACGTACGAATAAATGATGTGGTTGAAGCGGTTAAAGATGGTGCAAACGAAATCGATATGGTCATTAACCGTGGTGCGTTTCTTTCGGGTTCTTTTTCTGAAGTTGCAGATGAAATAACACAAGTGCGAAAGGCGTGTGGCAAAGCTCATCTTAAAATCATTTTAGAAACGGGAGAACTGGAAACTCTCGAAAATGTCCGAGCAGCATCAGATTTAGCAATCCGCGCTGCTGCTGACGCTGGCCCAATCGAAGACGGCGAACTCTTTATCAAAACCTCTACTGGAAAAGTTAGCCCTGCAGCAACAATGCCCGTCACGTTAGTGATGCTTGACGCAATCTATGATTATTTTAAGGAAACAGGAATCCGAATCGGCATGAAACCAGCAGGCGGAATACGCACAGCGAAGCAAGCACTTCATTATCTAGTTATGGTCAAAGAAACCCTGGGGCAAGAGTGGCTACAGAAGTCACTTTTCCGATTTGGCGCATCGAGTTTAGCAAACGATGTTTTACGACAACTCGTACGCCAAGAGAGTGGGCGGTACACTGCAACGTATGATTTTAGCGAGGCATAAAGCAAACGATGGTATCTGATACACACATGGACATGAATTGGGAGTACAACCCCGCGCCCGAAAAGACAAAGGTATCTATTGCACCCAAAAACAAACTATTCATTGGCGGATCCTTTGTGGCTCCAAAATCGAGGTCGTGGTTCGCAACAGTAAACCCTGCCACGGAAGAAAAATTGGCTGACATTGCATGTGCTGGAAAAGCAGACGTACATGCAGCCGTTCTTGCAGCAAAAGCCGCTCTTCCGAAGTGGTCAAAACTTTCTGGTTCTGTACGAGCTAAATATTTGTATCGTATCGCCCGCCGAATTCAGGAACGCTCAAGAGAACTCGCAATCCTTGAAACGATGGATGGCGGCAAACCAATCAAAGAGTCAAGGGATGTCGACCTTCCACTCGTTGCTCAACACTTTTTCTACTATGCTGGCTGGGCGGATAAATTGGCATACGCATTTCCAGGACGCGAAACCAAACCCGTAGGTGTTTGTGCGCAGATTATTCCTTGGAATTTCCCATTACTGATGGCTGCATGGAAACTTGCTCCAGCACTTGCGTGCGGCAATACTTGCGTACTCAAGCCCGCAGAAACCACACCATTGACAGCACTCAGACTTGCAGAAATTATTCAAGAGGTAGGATTGCCTGATGGAGTAGTTAACATTGTGACGGGCGCGGGAGATACTGGAAAGTTTTTAGCCGAACATAAAAACGTTCAAAAAGTTGCATTTACAGGTTCGACCGAAGTCGGCAAAATGTTAATGCGAAGCACTGCTGGGAGCGGTAAAAAATTAACACTTGAACTAGGTGGGAAAAGCCCAAACATCATTTTTGCTGATGCAGCAATTGATCAAGCAGTCGAGGGCATCATCTCGGGAATCTATTTCAATCAGGGCCACGTCTGCTGTGCGGGATCACGGTTGTTTGTGGAAGAGTCCATTCTTGATGAAGTCGTTTCAAAATTAACTCACCGCATGCGTTCGCTACGGGTAGGTGACCCTCTAGATAAAAATACAGATTTGGGGGCAATAAACTCGAAGACGCAACTTGAGATAGTTGAGCGATATATGCGAACCGGAGTTGATGAGGGTGCACAGTTACACGAGATTCACGAAGAACGACTTCCCTCAAGAGGTTATTGGTGTCATCCATGTTTCTTCACAGATGTTCAACCAAGTCACACGATTGCAAGGGAAGAAATTTTTGGCCCGGTCCTCTCGGTGATGACCTTTAGAACACCTCAAGAGGCAATAATGCGTGCGAACAACTCACCATATGGATTAGCAGCAGGAGTTTGGACAGACAAGGGTTCAAAGATTTTTGAAATTGCCAAAGATCTTGATGCTGGTGTACTTTGGTGCAACACATACAACAAGTTTGATGCCGCATCACCCTTCGGAGGCTTCAAAGAATCCGGCTTTGGGCGCGAAGGCGGTATGCAGGGGCTTTCGCCATATCTTCAACTCAACAACCAAAAGGTGAACAACTAATGTCGCGCTTAACTGTTCCAAAGACATTCAAACTGTACATTGGCGGCAAATTTCCAAGGACAGAGTCTGGTCGTTCGATTCCAGTTGAAAATCAAAAAGGCGAGATCGTTGCACATATCTGCCATGGTTCCAGAAAAGATTTTCGCGACGCTGTTGAAGTTGCAGATAAGGCGTTTGCAACTTGGTCGTCCATGAGCGCGTATCTTCGTGGACAGATTTTGTATCGAATGGCTGAGATGTTAGAAGGGAGAAGGGAAGAGTTTGCAGCGGCAATTCAAGTGACCCAGCAAGTTACTCCAGCAACAGCAAAGTCAGAAGTAGAGGCTTCAGTAGACAGACTTGTTTGCTTTGCTGGGTGGACAGATAAATATCAACAAATTCTTGGATGTGCGAACCCAGTTGCTGGAAGTTATTACAACTTTACTATTCCACAACCCCAAGGGATTGTTGTGGCCATTGCACCAGAAACCCCCTCTCTATTGGGATTAGTGACTTGTATTGGAGCACCGCTTTGTTGCGGGAATAGCGTGATTGCAATAGGCTCAGAAGCACACCCTCTCGCAACAGCACTATTTGGAGAAGTTTGCCAAACGTCAGATGTCCCCCCAGGTGTTATCAACTTGATCACCGGCGCTCAACAAGAGTTTGTTGAGCACATCGCAACGCACCGGCAGGTTGGGAGTGTGTACGCGGCAAATGTTTCGAAGAAAACGCGAACTGCTTTAGAAGAAGGAGCAGCGGATAGCGTGAAGAGAGTACACATTAGGTCAATCGATGAACAATCTTGGTATGACCGCTCTATAGTCGCGTCGCCTTGGGAAATTCAACCATTTGTCGAGATGAAAACAATATGGCACCCCTCTTCTTGCTAACGATTGTTTTGAATCATATGTCTCTGACTCGTCATTTCATTCTCTTCAATTGGAGTAAATGTTGCAATTGCTGAAACTTGTTCCAGGTCATCTGGGATTGCATTAAATCGAACTTGATATGTTCGTGTAATGGGGTCGAATCGTTTGTAATTTTCATCTGCATCTTGTAACAGCACGACTTCGCTACCTATGGATTGATTGTTCTTGCCATACAACGTAACCCGAAGTTCCCCTACACCGCGGCAGGCGAATCCGTCGCCATCATTGAATTCAACATGAACAACAATCATTGTCTCTTCGTTCTCTTGG
>CAZVAE010000040.1:0-10198 GCA_964624985.1 uncultured Isosphaeraceae bacterium
CGGTTCATTGACATCGCTATACCGGTAACTCTTCCATCTGTCTGAAGAAGTTGGCTTCCATCGGTAAGGCGTACGGCTCCTCCATCACCGATAGCAACTGGCCAATCCCCCACCATCACTAGGTCTCTAGGAAGAATGCCGAGTTTTTCAGATGTAAAACGTTCTTCTGCAACTGGTACAACTGCATCACGCAATGAAAATGTAACCACGCCTTTCCCATCGAGAAGTGCGTAAAGATTGTTACTCGCTAGCAGTAAATCAGAACATGATGCAGCGGCTGGATACGTTGTGAGCATTCGTGTTGCAACTTGCCCATTCCCCTGCCTACGTATGACAACAAGCTTGTCCCCAACAGCCTGATACCAATACGAATCATCAACTTCTAGAGCATGTGCTTGACCACCAGCCGCATGCCGGACTTGAAAATCACTTGATAAAGCAACTTGCACTACCAGAAGAACAAAAAGAACAACAGCAACTCTACAAATCTTTTCCATTCGTGTCATGATACACAGATGATGGCTACTTCAGACGACCGAATAACGCAATTGCGAAATCTTCTTGAAAGCGACCCGCATGACGCATTTTGCATGTATGGAATCGCAATGGAACACTCAAAAAATGGTCAACACCAAGAAGCTATTGCCTGGTTCAATCGGACTGCTGAAACCGACCCTTCATACTGCTATGCGTGGTATCACAAGGCCAGATGTCAATTTGAACATGGAGATGCTGAAGATGCTAAACAGACTCTCAAAGAAGGGATTGAACACGCCACAGACCTAGGTGATTCTGATGCTGCTCGTGAAATGGACGATTTACTCCGGACCATTCAATGACAAACGTCATCACTTCCATTGAACCGTTATCAAGTGATCCAAACTTTAGGGTCATTTTTGTCGATGGCGAAAAAATATTGACCCTGCCAAGTCATGTCGTTGATCATCTTAACATCAAGGTTGACGCGCCTTGGACTGAAGCGCTAGCAACTTCTGCTGCCTCTTTTGAAGATGAATCAGAAGCAAGAACGATGGCATTGCAACTCATTGCCATGAAAGCATGGGGGGAGAAAGAACTTGCTGCTCGCCTTGTTAAACGAGGAATTCAAAGCGTCGTTGCAACAAAGGTCACCGAAGCACTTCAAGAAGATGGCTGGCTTGACGATCTCGCATATGCAACTGCACGAGTCAGGGAATGGACTCGTAACGAGCCTGCAGGTCAACGTTGGCTTACGATGAAACTTAGAGAACGCCTTCTTTCTGAAGACACTATTTCTGAGGCAATCTCAAATGAACTAGGTGATAGGAGTGAACAAGCCGCTGCGAATGAGCTCGCAAAGATAAGACTTCAATCAGTAGAAGGACATGATGAAGTGACAATTCGTAGAAGAATCATCGCTGCATTAGGACGACGCGGATTTTCGAGTGACATTGCTGCAGAGGCCATTCGCCATGCAAAGCTTGATGATTCACAGATGGTAGAATGAACAAATGCAACCACAAACTGGCCATCCACCAATCGAGATTGCTTTTTCTGAATTCAAAAATCAGGAATGCCAAAATGTTATTGATTGCAGATCATGCGAAGAGTTTGAATGCAATCATCTTACGGATGCGATTAATATCCCCTTACAACACTTGAGTGTTAAACAAGAGACGTTTCCGTTTTCTAAGGAAGAGCCTTTTTATGTCTATTGTCGCACTGGGAACCGTTCTGCGACGTTTGTCACCTACCTACGCTCTCTTGGATACGACCACTGCCAATCAATTGCTGGTGGCTTTGAGGCATGGGAGAATGAAGCAGCATGCTAAAACATCGCTTGCTTACAGGACCGCTACTCAGCATTGCGTTGATATTTCTGTTTTATGTTGACAATATGATTGGGGGTATCACTTGTGATTGTGGTATTCAAATGCAGCCAGGCCTTCTCATCGCAATACTTGCGATGCTAGCTGCACCACTAGCTGCAATTGAGTTTGGCGCGATGGCAAGCCAGCTGCGAGTCCGTTGCAGCATACCAATGCTGATCGTCCTCATGGAAACATGGATCGTCTCTGTCTACCTCATGCCGTCAGATTTTCCCGCCGCAAAAGCGATTGCTTTTTTTGCATCAATCATTGTCATTGGATTTGCATGCACAATGTTTTTACTTGCCCGGTCCAAAGAACTCACTGGTGCCATTAGCGGTGCGACGTACACCCTTGCGACTTCATCATATGTCGCCCTAGGATTTGGGCTTTTGCTTCTGCTACGGAGAGACCATTCTGCATGGTGGGTTCTTGGTGTCATTGCGGTCGTCAAAATGTGCGATACAGGTGCATTTTTTATTGGCTGCAATATGGGTAAACGAAAGTTAATCCCTTGGATTAGTCCAGCTAAATCTTGGGAAGGATTGATTGGCGGTCTCGCGACAGCATCCCTTACGGCTGTACTTTTAGCAGCTGCTAACAACCACTGGCTTCATGAACCAACGATACCCCTTGTATATGCAGCGTTCCTTGGCGTTTTGTTTGGTCTTCTTGGCCAACTGGGCGATTTGCTCATGAGTGTGTTCAAACGTGATAGTGGAATCAAAGATGCGTCTTCAGTACTTCCTGGACTTGGTGGAATCCTTGATGTACTCGATTCGCTCTTGATTGTTGCTCCAATTGCATATTGGCTATTGCCCAATACGTAATTCCTGTTAGAATCTAGGGTTCATGCCTCTTATAGACAATCTCCTCACATTGTATAAAGTTGATCGACAAGTTCGCAGTTTGCGAAGCCGTGTCGAAGGTGCTGAAATATATCTCAACGTACAAAAGAAACAGATGAATGAGATTGCGGTAGAACATTCTGAAAATGAACAACAGCAGATGCAACGCAAAGCAACGATTGCAAATATTGAAACTGAAACCGGTTCAATCGATGCACGCATTGCACATCTGAGAGATGAATTGAATCAAGCTGTCAATGACAAGCAATACTCTGCACTCCTTGCAGAGATAAACACCATCAAGGAACAACGCAAAGCGTTTGAGAATGATCTTCTTGATGAAATGACAGCACTCGAGACACTTACAGAAGTCTCAAATGAAATCAACACAAGAGAAGTAGAGCGTCAAAAAGTACTTCAGGTTGCAGAGAGTGAACTCAAAACACGAGAGTCTGAGATTGCAGAGCGACTCGCAGAACTAGAAGCTGAACGCGCACAAGCAGCAGCAGTCATTCCAGAACCAGTGCTTGATGAATTTGACGAGATTGCAGATGATTACGATGGCGAGTCAATGGCTGCCATTGAGATTATTGATCAAAAACGCAAAGAATACTCATGCACTTCATGCAGTCTTCAATTGCCACTTGAGACTGTGACTGTTTTGATTGGCAACAAAGAAACTATCGTTCGATGCGGTTCATGCGACCGAATCCTCTACCTTGAAGAAGAGTCTAGAGAACTCCTTACGCCTGCTAAGAAGTAGCCCACAAACAACAATAGATTGTGACAAAAACCCGAGTAAAACTGGGCTTTCTCTCCTCAAATTCGTTGAGTAGTTATCTTCGACGCCTGTGTGTCATTCCGGCAAAGCCAAGGAGGCATAATGCCCCAGGAGCAGGAACAGCGGCGAACATTATGTCTATTGATGCGGCATCAAGCACATTGTGTGGTCCGGTTCCGCTCACAAAGAACGCCCATTCCGTAATCACACCTTCATAGGATGATAAATCCCATGAATATAATGTGGTAACGTTTGCACCGAAGCCGGGAATCTCTACATAAGAATTTGTTGCAAATGAATCGAATGAGAACATTTGGCCTGATTCCCCATCAGAGACGTACAGTGAAACCGATTCATAATCCATTTCTGTGCCTCCGGATGCAATGTTCAACACTGCTTGTTCAATAGGGCCATAACCGTAAAAATGTAAATCTAATGGGTCGGTCTGGCCATAAATATTACCCGTACTTGTAATCATTGCTCCAGGTGCAAAATTAAATAGCATTGCACCAAAAGGTATCCCACTATCATTAAAGTTTGGACTATTAAAGGAATCTGTAAAGGAATCCCACCCATAATAGGCAGTGCCAGCTTCTCCTCGCCAATCTGGTATTGTCGGATTAACTAAATCCGCTGACACTTGTGCCCCTAAAAATGCAGTGATTAACACACATGCAAACAATTTGAAATTCATCTCTTTCTCCTTTTCTCGTCACGAATTCCACGCAGCAATAATTAACAGCAAGTCACTTACATTGACTTCACCATCACCATTGATATCACTTTGACAACAAACACATTGTCCCAATCACCCAATGCAACTAAAACATCGCTTACACCTACAAAGCCATCCCCATCAAGATCTTCAGACGGTCCTGCTTCTTCATTAACCTCCACGACAATAGAAAGTTGTGCGGCATCGACTAGCCCCACTTGAACAGACCAACTCTCTTTCATGTGGAAGTTTGGCTGAATCAATCCTCTTAATCCCGGTTGCTGTGCTTCATGAAGCGACGTTAAGCAAAAGTTCACAAGACCCTCATTGCATGCTTTCTTGAGATAGCACTGGATGTAGGGGTCTGTCACGTCAACTTCAAACGATACGACACTATCTACAGGAATATAACCACCCTTTGCAATTCCATCGACCATCCCTACTGCAAATGGCACTGGTGTAAACTCATCGAACACATTGTTTGAGACTGCCCTAGCATCGCCGTCGTTTGTAAAAGCAATCGGATATGCATTACGCTCTCTTCGTTCTGCTCCCATGGGAAAAGAGCCATCTTCTCCGAATGACCAACCGTCATAGCCCCCTCTAAATGCTGTTCCGAATAGCTCAAAAGGTCGTCCTGCATCACTATCGAGGACATCAGAATCTAAGGCGTACGTTTCCCAAGCATCTACGGTTGGGTCGTAAATGTTGCCTTCATTACTAATAGTTATATGTAATGTGAGCGAAGCGATGTCATACTGATGGATGCCGAGTTCTGCCGGCACATCCTCCTGCGTGATAAAGCCGAGCAACACTTGCCCATCTCGATCATCGAAGATATCGAAACCGCCCCCAATGGAGGAAAAAGTAACTGCGGATTCTCTAGTTCCATTTGTGAAGTTGAATGGATACATCCATCTGTCAAAATCTGGACCCGTAAATGTGTGTTCAATCTCATCAGCATGTGCTTTTGACGTGAGGGTGAACATTGCCATAACGATTGCAATCAATAGAATGTGGATGTGCAAAAATTTACTCATAATATCTTCGTCGTTGAGACTCATTCTCATTTGGAAAGTGTACAATCCTGAACTTGCTTGTCAATATAAGCAGTACTCATTTCTTCCTTTTTATAAAGATACACACGAACCCACATGAATCCAAGAATAAATAAGAAAAAATCATGCGCGTTCACCCTCATTGAACTCTTGATTGTCATCGCAGTCATTGCAATTCTTGCCGCCCTCGTCATAAGAGTATCTTCTCAATTGTCCCGTTCTGCTGAGAGTACCCATGAATCTGGCGCTCTTCGCCAGTTACTCACAGCATATACAAGTGCTGCTACGGACAACAAAGGTAAACTCATTTCTGGGTATTCCAACGGCGAAGGCGAAAAAGTTTTTGACCCAAATGGTGAGACTGTCCATTGGCCTGCAAGCGGCCGTTATGTATGGCGCTTACTCCCCTTTCTAGATAACTCGTTGGACACTCTGTACCCAAATAGGCAACAAGAGGTCTTGTCTCAAGTCTCAGAGACCGATTGCTATACCTATGTCATGAGTTTGTTCCCTTCTTTCGGTCTCAATAGCGAATGGCTTGGCGGTGACTACCGAACAACGGCAAGCCCAACACTTGCTTCAAAACGTTTGTATGCCTCATTTCTATCAGACATCAAGCAACCTGCTCGTCAACTTGTATTCACATCAGCTGCTGCACCGAGTGGTATCGAGAGCGATGCTGGCATTAGTGATTGCCTTGGTAGCCACCCTGAAGAGTTGGTAAAAGGGTACTTCGAAATTAAAAGCCCATATGATTTTGATTGGCGATGGAATACACTTCAAAATGAACAGACATTTGTTCCCACAGGCGATTCTGCTGACTATGGATATGTAGATCCACGACATGAAGGCGATGTTCTTACTGGGCAACTTGATGGTTCAACGACATTTGTCACGCTGAAAGATCTCTCTGATATGCGACGATGGGCACATCTGGCAACTCATCCTGAATGGAATCTTTCTGACATCTTCCCTTGACCTAAAAACCCCGTGATACAATGGGGTACTCATGCTTTGCCCATACTGTGAACGAGATGTCGATAAGGTCATCGATAGTCGTCCTTCCGATGGAGGACGCTCGATTCGACGTCGGCGTGAATGCAAAAAGTGCAATCGGCGCTTCACGACTTTTGAGCGAGTTGAAAAAACATCTCGATTGATGGTTGTGAAGCGAGATGGTACAAGAGTCCATTTTGACCCAGAAAAAGTCCTTCGAGGGCTCCAAGCAGCATGTGGCAAGCGCCCTATACCAGAAGAGTTAAAAGTGACACTTGTAAGAGATGTAGAGGAAGAATTGATGCAACTTTTTGAACGCGAAGTCCCAAGTAAAGAGGTTGGTCTTCGCGTTGCAAATCAACTGAAAGCAATCGACCCCATTGTGTATATTCGATATGCCAGCGAGTATTTTAACTTCCAAGATTTAGAGGAACTCTCAAAAGAAGTCTCTGATTTACAAGACGAACCACCTGTGTTTCCAACTCAATCAGATTTGTTTACAAAGTAAGATTATGCCAATCATTTCACTACCAGACGGAACGACTCGAACATTCGAAAACGAGACTACACCTATTGAAATTGCGAACGATATCTCGGAGGGACTTGCAAGTGTTGCTATCGGTGCAAGAATAGATGGGGTGCTGTCAGATCTTTCGACCCCTATTGCAGACAACGCAACTGTAAAAATTATCACTGCCAAAAAAGGTGAAAAAGATAGCGACCCAGATGCACTAGAATTGATTCGTCACAGTTGCGCGCATGTCATGGCAGAAGCAATCCAACAGATCAGACCCGAGGCAAAACTTGTGTATGGACCCGCCTTAGAAAACGGTTTTTATTATGACATCTCTTTTGATGATTGTGAACCATTAAGCAGTGAAGAATTCGAAACCATCGAACAAGCTATGTCTGAAATCATCAAAGAAGATCGACCGTTTACTCGATATGAGCTAGACATTGAAAAAGGAATGGCAAAATTAAAAGAGGAAGGGAGCAAATACAAACTCGATAACGCGAAGCGTGCAATCGACAATGGCTCAACTACTCTCACGTGGTACGCTACTGGCGAGCCAAATCATTCATGGGAAGATTTGTGCCGAGGCCCACACGTCCCTTCAACTGGTCGAATTGGTGCATTCAAATTGCAGACAATCGCAAGCAGTTACTGGCATGGTGATGCTGACTCAGACCGATTAACTCGAGTGTATGGAGTTGCATTTGTACACAAAAAGCAACTTAAAAAATACTTAAAAATGCTTGAAGAAGCCAAGCAGAGAGACCACCGCGTTCTCGGGAAAAAACTCAAGTTATTCCATATCGATGAACAAGTCGGTCAAGGGCTTTTACTCTGGACTCCAAATGGAGCTGTTGTTCGCCAAGAATTGCAAAACTTCATTTCAGAAGAACTGAATAAACAACAGTACAAACAAGTCTTCACCCCCCATATTGGCAAACTAGATTTGTATCGAACTTCAGGACATTACCCTTACTATCAAGAAAGTCAGTATCCCCCACTCATTGACCCTGACCAACTGCACACGCTTGCGAGTGAGGGCTGTTCATGTGGGGATCTCGCTAACATGATGAGGGAGGGCGACATCGAAGGGTATTTGCTGAAGCCAATGAATTGCCCACACCACATTCGTATTTACGCAAGTGACCAACACAGTTACAGAGACTTGCCTGTTCGACTTGCCGAGTTTGGCACGGTCTATCGATGGGAACAATCTGGAGAAATTGGAGGCATGACCCGCGTTCGAGGTTTTACACAAGATGATGCGCACCTGTTTTGTACCGAAGAACAAGTTGCTGATGAACTCGTTGGATGCCTCAAACTCGTCAAGATAATTTTTAACACGCTTGGCATGCATGATTACAAAGTCCGAGTTGGTCTTCGAGATAAGGACTCAGAAAAATACGTTGGCAATCCTGCGAATTGGGACAAAGCCGAAGAAGCATGTCGAAATGCTGCCGAAACATTAGGTGTTCCGTGGATCGAAGAGCCAGGAGAAGCAGCTTTTTATGGACCAAAAATCGATTTCATTGTCAATGATGTTCTCGGTAGACCATGGCAACTAGGGACAGTGCAAGTTGACTACAACTTACCAGAGCGATTTGACTTGACGTATATCGGCTCAGATGGTGGGCAACACCGACCTGTCATGATTCACAGAGCACCGTTCGGTTCTATGGAACGATTCATCGGTGTTCTGATTGAACATTTTGCTGGTGCATTTCCAACTTGGCTTGCTCCGGAGCAAGTAAGAGTATTGGCGATATCGGAAAAAACAAATGCGTATGCAGAACAGGTTTTGAAACATCTAAGAAACTCTGGCATTCGAGCAACTGTCGATACTTGTGATGAACGAATTCAAGCGAAGATTAGAAACGCAGCAGACTTAAAAATTCCTTGGCTATTAGTTGTTGGACCAAGAGATGCGGAAGGCAATAATGTCAGCGTACGGATGAGGGGAATTATGGATGATCTAGGCGCTGTTCCTCTCGACACATTCACTGATGCTCTCGTTGACGAAGTCCAAACTCGCGGCGAATCATCTGCCCTCAAAACTTGCTTCCCTGACATTGATTTTGAAGAAAAGACTTGATTATCTTCATGAATACCCGTATCCTGCGTATCAACACCGACAATCGGTGCAGGATACGTACATGGAATGCAAAGCACACCAACCTAGAAAGAATGAACACGCTCAAAGGCGGGTTCTATGTGCATGCATACCTTGCATTACCGCATGACGAGTATCCACAATGAAAACTTGTTTTGTTCTTTGTGTACATCTATAGAAGATGTATATGTGGCCACTTATTAGAAACCGGAGATTTATACCATCGCTCGAAGACGCTTTATTAAACCGAAGGAAAACGCGAAAAACCTTCCAAAAACAAATGATCGGATACGTGCTTCAAAAGTACGATTGATCGATCAAAATGACACGATGATTGGGGTAGTTGATAAAACTGAGGCTTTGCAACTCGCCCAAGATGCTGACCTAGATTTAGTTGAGGTTTCAGCAACTTCTGATCCGCCTGTATGCCGGATATTGGATTTCGGGAAGTACCGATATGAACAGTCAAAGAAAGAACGCGCAAATCGAGCCAAAGCCAAAGTCGTAGAGACGAAAGAGGTACGGCTAGGTCGCTCGATGAAGATTGATCCACACGATGTTCAAATCCGAATTAATCAAGCCCGCAAATTTTTACTTGATGGACATAGGGTTCTCATCGTTCAAAATTTCCGCGGTCGAGAAATGATGCACAAAGAACGTGGTGATGAACGCATGGCTGATATAATCGAACAACTGGGCGACGTTTCAAAAGTTGAAAATGAACCTTCATTCGCTGGTCGTCGACAAACCATGGTGCTTGCTCCGGACAAAACGAAAATACAATCGTATCTAGATGCACAATCGAATGCGAATGAAGTACAAAGCACCGATACCGTTGAAGAAGAGTAATCAGCCAACATGTCTACGTATGGCATTATTTCTGATATTCACGGCAACGCGCATGCTCTTCGAGCTGTCTACGAAAGACTTGGAGAGTTCGAAGTTGACCGAATCATTTGCTT
The DNA here is from genome assembly GCA_964624985.1 of uncultured Isosphaeraceae bacterium. Lineage (GTDB taxonomy): Bacteria > Planctomycetota > Phycisphaerae > Phycisphaerales > SM1A02. The sequence goes on from CAZVAE010000040.1 coordinate 9,832, forward strand.
AGGAGATATAGTTGGGTATGGACCATCGCCTACAAAGTGTTTGGATCTCGTTTTAAGTTATTGTCACGAAATCGTAAAGGGCAACCATGATGAGGCTGTTCTCGACCCAGACCTAGGTCGATATTTCAATAATGCAGCACTCCTCGCACTCAATTGGACAAGAGACCAACTTGGACCGTACCATCTTCATGCAATTAGTCACATGAAAACTCGCATCCGACTTGGCGACTCGCTGTTACTCGTACATGACACCCCAGTATTGCATGACACTTCTTACATACACGAACTACCACACGCAATTGAGGCCTTTAAGGGACTAGATCAGGGCATCTGTCTCCATGGGCATACGCACCTTCCAACTATCTTT
>CAZVAE010000040.1:10208-10817 GCA_964624985.1 uncultured Isosphaeraceae bacterium
TTCATGCATCTGCTTCGGGGGAATACACCATGGAGATCCCTCTCCCAAACGAACCTGTCATCTTGAATCCGAATGATCGATACCTCTGCAACCCTGGTTCAGTTGGGCAGCCCCGCGATGGAGATTCTCGCGCTAGTTTTGCAGTACTTGAATACTCCTCTCCAGATGCAGAAGCTGTGTTTACACTCCATAGAACAGAGTATGACATTCAAGGCGCACAAAATGAAACGCATGCTGTAGGACTTCCTTCGATTCTTGCTGAACGACTCGCGATTGGAAGTTAAAGAACGTTCGGCTTTCGTTGCGATGCGTTGGTTTTAGATACGTTTGACCCAACCGCGCTGACGGTAACGAAGAATAAAGAAAAATGCTCTCAAAATCATTTCGCCACAGAGGGCATACCATATACCGACCAATCCTAAATCAAGATAAACGCCCAAGTACCAAACTGCTGGCAGCCGAATACACCAACTTGAAAATGAAGTGATTAGGAATGTCCAAACAGTATCACCAACACCCTTCAGCGCTTGCCTTATAACCATCATCACCGCAAATCCAGTTTGAGTGACCCCTGCAATGAACAACAATTGTGGAACAAGTTGTAAATGA
>CAZVAE010000041.1:0-10565 GCA_964624985.1 uncultured Isosphaeraceae bacterium
GCGGTGTGGGCGCCCAGCCGGACGACGCCCACTTGCAGCTGCTGAAGGGGGATATCCTGGTGCTGCAGGAGGACGAGGAGGGAGCGCTCGAGGCGTACGAGAAGGCAAAGGCGGATTCCCGTTGGGAGACGATTGCCCAGCAGCGGATCTGGCAGATTCGGCCCCCGGAGACTACAGAAGAAAAGCTGAAGAGAGAGTTATTCCGCAAGGGAGAGGACGGACAGGAACAAGAGGGAAATTGAAAGCGCTCCTCAACGCAGAGGAGTGAGCAGCGGATGGGATCTTTCGGCGCCCCCGGGTGAATTGGGGGTGCCATTGAGAAAAACGCCCAGAAGTGAGACATAGTCAGACGCAATTATCCGAAGATCTACAGGAGGAAAAATGGTCAAGCTTTTCGTAGACGGTGGATGGGCCATGTGGCCCCTGCTCTTCCTGCTGGTGATGGGCATCGGCTTCGCCATTGAGCGGCTGATCACCCTGTCGCGCGCGGCGATCGACGCCGAGGATTTTTTTCAGCAGCTCGAAGAGGCGCTCAAAAGCGGTGGGCCGGATCGGGCCGCCCAGCTCTGTTCCGAAACGCGCGGCCCGGTAGCTTCGGTGATCCATGCCGGTCTGCTGCGCCTGCACCGCGGCATCGATCACGTGGAAAAGTCGCTCGAGAACTCGGGAGCCGTTGAGAGGGCCTTCTTGGAGCGGGGCTGTCGACGGTGGCCAACCTGGCGCCGATGGTGGGTTTCCTGGGAACGGTGAGCGGCATGATCGGCGCCTTCCAGACGATCAAAGAGGCGGGTGACGTGGTTCCCTCGCAGGTGGCCGGCGGCATTTCCGAGGCGCTGATCACCACCGCTTCCGGTCTGGTCGTCGGTATCCTCATCCAGTTCTGCTACAACTTCTTCGCCTCGCGCATCGATCGGATCATCGCCGATATGCAGGAGCACACGGCCGCCTTTATCGACCTGCTGTCCGAGATGCAGCACCAGGACGGTGCCGCAGGAGGAGCCTGAGCGTGAAATGGGGTAGAGGGGCACGCGTAGCCCCCGAAATTCCGACGGCGTCGATGGCGGATATCGCCTTCCTGCTGATCGTCTTTTTCCTGGTCTCGACGACGATGAACCAGGACAAGGGGCTCTCCCTGCACCTGCCGGCCATGGGCGAGGGACAGGAGATGCAGAGCAAGAATATCTGCAATCTCTGGATCACACAGGAAGATGTTATCGCGATTTTTGAGAACGACGACCTGACGCCGGTGCCCTTCGAAGGGCTGCAGGCGGAAATTGCGCGTCGGCTGGCGGCCAACGACAAGCTGGTCGTCTCGGTGCTGGCCCAGCGCGGGGCCACCTACCGGACGTTCGTCGACGTGCTGGACGAGCTGAAGCTGGCCGGAGCCCGGAAGATTTCGATCGCCAATCCAGAAGAGTGAGTGTATGAAGTTCAACCGCAAATCCAAGGTACAGAGCGTCATCCCGACGGCGTCGATGGCGGACATCTCGTTCCTGCTGCTGGTTTTCTTCATGGTGTCGACCGTCTTTGTCCGCTACCGCGGTCTGCCGGTGACGCTGCCGCAGGCGGAGAAGATCGAGAAGCTGGAGAGCCGCCGCAACGTCGTCAGCATCTGGATCAACAGCGAAGGAGAGATGCATGCCACCTGTTCCAGCAGGCATGACAAGGTGTGGAAGAAGGACATCATCACTGGAAAATGAAGCGACCTGTATTCCTTCATCTGGGGTTCCATCCCAAACAGTGACAGCATAATGCGTTGTAGTTTGTTGAGTTGTTTGATATGTTGCGAAGATGGTCTCGATGAGGTCAATCTTTATGGGAAACTGGTCTGGAGAAATGTAGTACGTTGCACCTAAGGATTCTCCCTCAGCAAAACCGGCTTGCATGATGTATTGCCCATCTCCAAAATCACTTCCAGAGAGGTTTACGGAGACCGATGGACATGTTCCTGCTGAACGATTCTCGTTGGGAGAAGATTTGATTTGGAAAGGTTCGAACGTTCCTTTGAGCGAAGATGGCGTCTTTATTTGTACAGGAATGGGATCAAGCCGACCCTCATTATCGGCATACGTCAGATGCACGAAGGATGCAATGAACACGTAGCATAGGAAAGTATGATTGTAAAAACGCATGTTTTATTCCTGTTTCGATCTAGACCGACACATCTATCATGCGCGTATTCTTATCAGATGTCAATATAAAACGTGATATTCAGAGTAAAACATCTTCTAGTGCACCTAGAAGAGTCGAAGAATCAGGCAATCTGCCCATTCCATCTGCTCGACAAGCTTGCCAACCCTCCTCAGGGTCAATAAGTACGTACCCATCCGAACGAGCAAGTGTCAGATTGCGTTGATTTGAGGGTTGGCTATACATAATTGCATTCATCGAAGGGGCGAGCAAGACCGGGGTGACTGTTCGATCTATTGCAGACGAAACAAGCGATACAGGGTCATCTGTTCGACCGTAGACAAGTTTTGCAAGCATATCCATCGTACAAGGGGCAATGAGCATCGCATCGCAAACAGTTGCGAGTTGTATATGTTGAGGCAATCTACCCTCGATATGTGACCATTGGTTATCAAAAACAGGGTTGCCAGTGAGTGATTCAAATGTGAGTGGTGAGATAAACCTTGTTGATGCTTCAGTCATCAGCACATCTACATATGCACCCTGTTGCACCAAGGTGCTAACGACATCTGCGATTTTATAGCAAGCAATCCCCCCAGTTAATCCAACAATGATTCGCTTCCCACAGAGCCCTGGAGTCTCAGCGGACATCATTTTGCCTCGAGAGAGTTTTCCATCTTAAAGCCAGATTCGGTGTAATCAGCAGTAATCTTGTCTTCCATGATTTCTGCAATGACGACTTCAATATCAGTACGTCCCTCAGTATCGACAAGAGGTCGTGCACCATCGATAAGTTCGCGTAACCGGTGCTGGATTAGTGCTGTTAACTTAAAGCGACCACCGCATTTACGTACAATTTCATCACTTCTAAGGGCTTCGATCATCGTTATATCTCCTGGTCCTGTCTTGAATATAGGTCGAATTGGTGATTATACCGAATAAGTCGCGAGTTGTCATGGAAATACAAAGCATTGGAGTGGTACAATCATGGATTCAGCCAAAATTGAAATAGAAACAAATGATCATGAAACGGCTTCTTGCACCCTATCTACGAAAAGCAGTCCTACGACTCGGATTTGAACGAGATTGGTATCTCTATTGTGTTGCGGCATTCATTGGGATGTTTATGGGTCTTGCAGCAGTTGCGTTTATCTGGCCATTGCGGCAAAGTGAGGTCTTGGCAGAACACCTTCAGGGAAGCGAAAACTTATGGATACTCGTCCTTCTCGGTCCAGCAGTTGGTGGCTTAATTACGGGTTTCTTGATTTTACTGTTTAGCAGTGAGGGCGTTGGACCTGGTGTTACCTCTGTGATCTACGCAGTACAACGAAGAAAAGGCAAAATGAGTTGGAAGATTGGTATTCGGAAATGGCTAGCATCAACAGCAACGATTGGTTCTGGTGGCTCTGCAGGTGCAGAAGGACCAATTGTTACGATTGGCGCAGTCGTTGGTTCAAATATTGCCAGAATTCTAGGAACGGGTTCTCAACATACCGGCACCCTTCTTGGATGCGGTGCAGCCGCCGGATTGGCATCAGTATTTAACGCGCCTATCGCAGGCATTTTCTTCGTCATGGAATTACTCCTACGCGACTTCTCATTAAAGACATTTACTCCAATCGTCATCGCTGCTGTCGTTTCGGCTGCGACGACACAGGGAATCTTGGGCGATGCTGCGTTGTTTGATGTTGGCGGTTTCTTTGTACCGGGCGAGATGGAGTTCTCAGTATTACAAATTCCTACATTCCTAGTACTTGGTCTAGTCTGTGGGATGTTCGGTGTTATGTTTGTCTATGCACTTGATTATTCGGAGCGAATGTTCAGTGCATTACACCTTCCAATTGTGTTAAGACCAGTTGTAGGCGCAATTCTTTTAGGCATCTTGGGCTTTCTAATTTTTTGGTTTGTAAATGGCAATCATGTTCCTCTTTTTTATGGAAACGGGTATCCAACAATTAAGTCGTTGATTGATCCGAATTCATACTTTGTTTCTGATGCTAGGGAAGTATTACAAAGCGCTGGACCACTACTACTTGCTCTCATTGGCCTTGCTCTTATCAAACTTATAGCTACAAGTATCACAGTTGGGTCCGGTGGAGCGGGCGGGCTCTTTGCGCCTTCTTTGTTAATTGGGGCTTCAACTGGTGGTGTAGTTGGATATATCGTTCATTCCTTGGGATGGTTTCCAGGAACATCCCCTGCAATGTTTGCTTTAGTTGGGATGGCGGCAATGGTTGCTGCAACAACACATGCACCTCTCACGGCTATCTTAATTGTCTACGAAGTTACTCAAAGTTACGAACTCATCTTGCCTCTCATGTTCGCAGCAGTCGTGGGTACCGTTGTCGCACGATTTATTTGTAAAGAGAGCGTGTATACATTTAAACTTTCACGGATGGGTGTTCGTATGGGGGCAATGAGCGATCTCACAGTACTGAGAAGGTTAACTCCTGAGGATGTTACATTGCTTCCAGTTGACATCGTAAAAGGAAGCGATTCTGTTCAAGCGTTAGTTGACAAGATGGAAAATGACGGAACTTCAGTTTTCGTTGTTGTAGATGAGTATGGCTCCTATTGTGGCATGGTGACAACAGATGATCTTCGTTCTGCACTTGTTTACCGTGAAGCGATTCCGCTCCTTCAAGTTTCGGAATTACAACGATCCGATCTGCCTACAGTCACCAACGAAGAGACGCTCGACATCGTCCTTGATAAGTTTTCTAGGTCAGACGTTGATTCACTAGTGCTGTTAAGTGAAACTGGGGAGATTTCTGGAATAGTGACTCGGTCGAATCTAATGAGACGATACCAAGTCGCCTTGGATGAGGACGTTTCATAATGATTAGGTTGAGAATCTTCTTTGAAAGAAAACAGAGATTAACCAAGAAGTCTGAATTTGATGCTCTTTACACTCAAGGCATAAAGCGTGCTGCGGGGCCATTGCTTGTTCATTCATCGAAGAATGGCCTTGAATTTTCACGACTTGGTCTATCTGTGCCGAAGCGTGTTGGAAACGCAGTTGTAAGGAATAGAATAAGAAGATTGTGCAGAGAAGCGTTTCGGAAAAATCAACACGCTTTTAAGGAAGGTGTAGATGTGTTACTCACAATTCGACCACATAAACCGCTAACTCTCGCTGAATACGAAGAGCTTTTGCTAAGCGGTGTGAATCATGAGTAGTCTTTATCTGCTACCGAGAAGAATTTGTATCTTAATGGTCAAACTTTACCAAGTGACATTGCGACCTGTGATGGGTAGACAGTGTCGCTTTCAGCCCACATGTTCGGATTATGCAATTGGAGCATTACAAAAATATGGTGCGATGAAGGGTTGTGCTAAAGCAACATGGAGGATTTTGCGCTGTAATCCATTCGGAGGATGTGGGCACGACCCACCGTAAGAATTTATTTTCGATCTACGCTCGTGGTGTTGTTTTTCTCTTCTGCTACTTTTTGGGCGGCCGCTGCATCGCGCGCGATTTTTTGCCGGTATGCTTCTAGGCCGGGCGGTTTAGGAAATGCATTGTCGAACGAGCGGATTCTGCTTAAAGGATGACGTTCATACTGCGCCTGAATACGAGGTAGAATTCGATCGTACACTCGGGGACGTAATCCCTGTTGCAATTTGTCAACTCCTCCCCAAATAGCCATTCGTTCCTCGATAGAAATTGTTGGATCTGTCATGAGTTGTTCGAATGTGATTTGAGCACTGGACTCAAGAGCTCCGATGATATCAGCGATTCGGCCAGTTCCAAATTTAGTGGTGTAATCGTTATATTCATTCTTTTTAAATTGTGTGGTAACTTGTTGGGCGAATTTCAATGCTTCAGTAAACACTTTTGGATTGTTTTGACCCACTCCAACTCGAAATGCATATCTCAAAGCAGAAGTGACATCGCTTATCGCAATCGCAGGAAGTCGTTCATACATTCCTTCAGTTTCCTTGCTGACCCAAACATCCAATGGGACTTTGTATGCGTTGTTTGGTGGAGTTGCACCTGTTCCGAATAGTTCGTCAAGTTGGTCAAGAATGGCTTGGGCTCTTTCGAGTTCACCTTGTCTATACCATTCTCGTACTGCAGATCCTAAAAAGTTTCTTAGAAAAGTAGTGAAAGTGTCACTGCCTGCTCCGCGGACAAAGTAATGTTTCTTGTATAACTCGTTCCATAAGCCCTCTCTTGTGTCATCACCAATAACAGAGTCGATGAAACGTGGGTCAGGAAATCTGCCTGGAACTTCTTGGGAGAAAGGGTCGTACGTAATACGTCCTGTTCGGGCAAGACTTTGGAGTGCTTGCAATTGAATTCTGTCTGTATTCATTACTTTGTAGATATCGTCTGCTGCTAATCGACCCTTACCTGCCTCGCCGCCCCGCCTTGCCCAATAGAAGGCGTGTGTTTGAGGGTGCCGCCAATCAAGCGGTCCAGCGTCTCGGGTATATTCGTACATAAGTTGAGGGTCCATGTTGTACTCTTCTTTAAGAGTCTGCTTCCTCAATGTTGCAAGAAGCAACTTCCAGGCATCTGTGTATTCTGGATTTGTGTAGAGGCCTTCAAGTTGCTTGAAGTATGGGGATTGTTCCCGCAATGTGTTTTGAAGACCAGTTTCTCTTGCAACGAGTGAAAAGTTCATGATGGTCTCAAGTTGAGCAATTTGATTCAACAATAACTCCGAAGATAAGGTTTTATCGTCGCTTACAAACTCCGAAAAATCTGTTTCGAGAGTTGAAAGTAACTCTTTCACTTGTGGGTTCTGCGAAATTGCTTCTTGTGTAGTTCTAGGCGCATCAGCGATCTCTTTCATCCAAGCAGTACGCTCATTCCATGAAACTGGTGGTTCGCTGAGCAAATTATGCCACCGTTCCGCAAACTTTCGTTTGTAGTAAAGATGAGCATCATCTGAATTGCCATTCAATTTATGCATAAAGAAGAAAGCAAGTTCTTTGTGAAGAACCATATCGTCAGGGTTTGCGCGTAATGCTTTCTCTCTTAAAAGCCGTATACCCTCGTTGACCCACTCCCATCGTTCTTCAATCGTGTGAGTAGCAACTGAAATGTTATACGCCATGTTGTGTGCATGGAAGACCCAAACTTGAGGGAATCGAGGTTGAAGTTTTGTAATCAAGTCGGCATCTGCCATAACTTCAAAATAGAGTCCATCATTTTGCATTTGATGAATTTTGATCCAGAGATAATCGACAAGTAGGCCACGAAGTGCTCCAATAGACATCCCAACGGTGTTAATCCAATCTGGTGCACCTTCAACTATGTTATTTGTGTACCGAAGTGTGTTCTCTTCCGCTTCTTTTAGTATTGAAGGGAGCATCATGCCACCTGCAGTCACACTTGTAAGGGCGACTCCAGTTGCGATGATTTGGTTGATGCGATCTCGTAGCATAGTAGTCCTAAAGTGAGCAAAAACTCAATGTTCACCCTTTCCCGCTATAGATTGCCAACTGTCGTTTTCTTAGAACAATTGTTCCGAATGCGAGAGCTGCGCCTGACCAAATGATTCCGATCGTAAGTAGGCCCTTCAGCACAGTGCTCCATGAAATGAGCATTCCATTAACAAGTTCATTCGTAGGTCGCTGCCCCCCAAATCCGCTTAAACAAAAGACCATCGCCGAAGCAATAGCGTGGATGGTATGTTCAAATGCCCATTGAATGACAAGACCAATATTTGTAGCGGTTAAATCAGCAGTGGATGGTGGGACGTATTGGTTTAGGGAAGTTGCGAGGTAAGGTGATAGAGTTCCGCTTGCGAAAATAGTGAATGTAATCATGCACGCGACTGGAAAACTTAAGAACGTAGAAACGGCAATTGCAAGTGCAGCTAAGAATGATAGTTTTATCAAGAGAACAAAAACTGCACGTAGAAAATTGCTTTCGAAGTTTCCTGCTCTGTAGAGAAGTTGAATACCATCCTCATCGAAATGGACAGTGCTTGCAGAAGGCGACATTGAAGTGGGAGGAATCAAATTGTATATTGTAATCGTGAGTTCCCCATCATCATTAATGAAGTAGGCAGGAATCATTGTGACATGTGTCATCGTAGGAACGTACGTGACAATTTGTCGAGTATTTAGGTTGCCATTGAATACAAGACCTGCTTCATATGTTTCTTGTTCATCAGAAGCACCAATAAAAAACTTGTACCGGAAAGTTAGTGGAGTTCCTACTTTCTTTGCATTGTGAAGTCCCGTGAATGTGTACGAACGGTACGGCTGTTGCCCATTAATGTTAGCGGGGATAGCACGTTGCATTTCAAGGAACTCTTTCTCCACCTCTGCTCGAATATTTTGCCTGAGTTGTACTTGAATGTGATCAATTTCTCTTAACTCACTATCTGCTTCGATTCGTTCATCAACTCGAGCGGATATCTGTTCATTTGTCAATGTATCGTAAACGGGAAAGGTTTCTAGACGAGCGGTAAGAATTTCTTCGTCTACTGCTAGTTGATCAAGTTCGCCTTGAAGGCCTTCCGCAACAGGCGCTGTGCGCATGAATTGAAGATACATGAATATTGATAAACCCGCGATAGACAAAATTGCAACATTAAGTGAAACGATTCCTAGCCATTTACCAAATAGGTAACCAAACTTACTTACGGGCTTTGTTAACACTTGCCAAATTTGACGATCGCGAATTTCAAATGCGACCGTTGCGCAGCCAAGAAAGACTGTGAGAAGTGCCGATACCGCAAATGTCATGCCGAGGCTTCTGCTAAGCATCGTTTGTATTTGGTGTCGAAGAGGAGACTCGTTATCCAACATAACTGGTATGACAGGAAGTGTCACAAGAAGAATGAGTAAAAATGCAATTGACATTCGAGTTCGAGTTGCTTCAAGTAAGACGCCTCTTGCTATTGCAGGGACTTGTTTAGGTGAACGGTACAAGAATCGAAAGATTTGCAATATGAGATGATATGAATATCCGAGAATACACATACCTACTAGAAACAGGGACAATTTTGGCAGACCTAACCACCGAAAAAGAAACCAACTGGAACTCCCAAGTGCGACTGAGTATAGAAGTGGGAAGAAAAGTCCTAGCCATACAGAAATAATGCACCAAGCAAGTGCTATGGTGCCGCCAATCCATATCAGAGTAGGATCACGTAAAAGCCACGTTGGAACATGGCTTGGTATTGCTGTTGAAATAAGATGAGAAGTAATTTTTGGTGGATCTATGACTCTTCCTTCTTCATCTAAGACAGTGATGCCTTTGAGTCGTATATCACCGAATTGCTGACCATGTAACTCTAGGAATCCAGTTTCTTCAATTTGTTCTGCTGCAATTCTAGAATCTGGACCAGTTAAAACTTGAAATATCTCGTCTCTATTTTCATAAACGTTATATGTAGAAATAAGTGTTGGCAACAGCACAGACAAGAGAGAGATTGTCAGTATTATGGTGAGAAGCACTCGAGCGCTTCGTTTTGCTTGCCAAATGTGCAACTTTCGATGGATAGAAAGTATGGCTGTCACGGGTTGTCCTGTTGTTCACCATCGGGCACATGATCTAGTAGAGCATCGATAACAGTCGAGTCCGCATCTGTAGAAATGTCCTGCGTTGTCGTTGCTTCTTCTGCTTTTGTTTCAGCAGATTCTGGTTGCAATAGTGTATCGAGCACTTCCTTGTCTTCTGCTTGCTCTGAAATTTTCGCATCAGCTTGTTCAACTGCATTTTGTGAAGTTGTAGAGTGTTGATCGACGAGTTTGTCGATGAGTGTATCGCCTTCTTCTCCACCTTTGAGGAATGGCGCTGTGGTGCCACCCTTGACCCCACTAGTTTCAATCTTGTCTTCTCTTGCTTTATCAACAATTTGAATAAAGAATGATTCGAGGTTTTCTCTTGGTTGTTGCACAGACTCGATTGAAGTACCTTCCTCTATTTGGAGAATCTGTTCAATCTTCTGAATTGTTCCGTCGTTGTGTACCCTTGGTACTTTTAGTACTGTGTGTTCAGTATCAACGAGTAACTCATCAGCCGTGCCTTCAGCATGGATCTTCCCACCGTATAAAATGGTCATTCGATCACACACATCTTCAACATCAGAAAGTAGGTGTGAACTTAAAAGAATGGTTTTACCTCTCCGTTTTAACTCAACGAGTAAATCCTTCACCTGCCTCGTGCCTATTGGATCTAGACCACTTGTTGGTTCATCTAGGATGAGGAATTCTGGATCATTGATAAGAGCTTGCGCTAATCCAATTCGACGCATCATGCCTTTGGAAAATTCGCCAACATGTCGATGCGCAACTTGTGAGAGACCTACCATATCAAGTAGTTCTTCTGTACGTTTTTTGCGTACTTTTCGATTAATGCCATAGAGCCTCCCATAGTAATCGAGAGTTTCGTTGCAGTTAAGGTAAGGATAGAGGTATGATTCTTCGGGCAAAAAGCCAATAAATCGTTTCACTGCAACGTCATGGGG
>CAZVAE010000042.1:0-10358 GCA_964624985.1 uncultured Isosphaeraceae bacterium
GTATTTCTCTCCACTGTGGTGAGTCAATTTGAAAGAGTGGGGTTCCTTCTTCGACATATTCAAACTGTTGAACAAGGAGTTCGACTTGTCCGGAAAGCATCGTTCGATACTCTCTTTTTGCTGAAGGAACGTACTCAAATCGACCCGGAGCACGCAGGGTATCTTCGAGTTTTCGTCGCTCAACTGTTGCGAACGTGATGCCTAGATTTTCTCGCACCGCAAGAGGGATTGCGACTCGATTCGTTGGCGTGTGTTTCTGATTCTCTTGAGCATCGGTTGTAGCAGGTTTTTCGGAGTATTCGCCACAACCAAACATAAGTATTGTCAGAAGTAAGGTTAGTATTTGTTTCATTGCACACCTCCAAGTGTGTCATTTGTTGAAATCTCTCTAATCAATGGAGAGGGATTTCGTTGGTATTCAGGACCAAGAATTGTATGAACAGCAATGGCTGCATTTCGTTTTTGGAGTTCTAAGTTCAATAGTTGAGTCTTCGCCTCAAATTGTCTTGTCATTGTTTCAATCAAGACAAACATATCTACTTCGCCAAGTGCAGCGATGTTGTTCATATCACGCATCTGTTCAGCTAGCATCGGTAGCACTTCTTCTTCAAACTGTAAGTCTTGATCTTAGTTTAGTTCTAACCTTGAACCTGCAAGTGCAAGTTCCCTGTACAGCCGAGCAAATGTAGTTTCAGCTCGTGCTCGAGCAACTTCACGTTGACTTTTTGCATTTGCGATACCTGCTTGGTTTCGATTCCAGATTGACAGCGGAATAGTAAGCCCAAACAAGACCCGATGATCATTGAACTCACTCCCATATCCCGAACCAAAAACGATGTCTGGATATTGTTTTTTGATTTCAATCCGCAATGTTTCTTCTGCAGTTTGATACTCGGCAAACAGGATAGCAAGTTCAGTATTCGCATCGATAATGCGTTCCGTTTCATCTTCTACGTGTGGAATTGAAAGTTTAGGGAACTCGGGAAGTAAAAACGTTGTGGCTTGGGGCGGCAATCCCATCAACGTAAGCAATTCCATTTCGGTTTCTAGCAATTGAAGTTTCGCTTCGGTTTGTTGAACCGCATGACTTGCAAGTTCTACTTGAAACAGGCGATGTTCAACACGGTTGAGTTCGCCAGATTCAAAGATCAAATTTGCGATTCGCTCTATACGTTCAAGTTGTTCAGTTACTTCATGTGTTATCTCAAGTAGTAATGTTGCAACAACCCATTTCGTCCATGCCGAACGCAATTTGTTTCTAGTTTCCCACTCTTGATGCGCAACTGAACGGAGTTGGGCATCATACACACTGCCTGCTCGTGTTTTTTCAACTTCCAATCGTCCAGAAATAGGAATTGTGAAATTTCCCATGAGGCCATATTGGAAAGGGCTAGAAGGCGATGAGATTTCAGCACCATTGAATCCAAAGATGGGGTCTTGCCAAAGTCCTGCAGTCTCAAAATTCGCGAGTGCAACTCCCGCTTCGAGCCGAGCAATTCTTAATTCTGGATTGTAAAACAATGCAATGACTTCACCCTCAGCAGGAGAAATGCCATCACTGAGATCAAACTCAGATGGCCAATCGTTGTGCATGGCAACTCTATTGGCAAACGCACTTATAGGTTCGATATCATCAAGCCGTGTTTCCAAGGCAATGCGATATGAACCGATGTCAAGCGGTTTTGGCTCATAAGATTGGCAGCCAACGATAAAGATGGCGATGGCGGAGAAATGTAACATTCTCCAAAGATTGCATTTCATTTGGTACTTTCCTATCAACATGCACAACAGCGCATCCATGCGATAACGCAGGGAGCGAACGATACACAAAAGATAGAAATTTATACGAGGAGTCGCGTAACGCGCATGACAACCAATTGAAGTTCTTTCGCTGGTGAATCCCGTTCTAACTGTGGGGGACCATGCCAAACACTAATGGGTTGAACATCAGTAGCACGCTCAACAAAATTCAGCGGCTGTGATTGCTGAGTCACAATCACGTCATCATCTGAAGAACGTGGAGTTGTTAACAGCGTAATCAGCGTAAGTTCAAGATCAGTACATTCGCAATTCTCAATATCGACTTCTGTGACTGGTGTTGGGAACGTTGAATGGTGACTACATTCAAACTCACAATGTTCAACAACTGCCGCAACTTCTTCATGCTCATGTCCACCACCAAGACAGATAGAAACAGTGTTCTGTAAACCGCCAAAAACGGCCTGCACAGCGATGGCACTTAACAACATGTATGTCGTGATTCTTGAAATCATCTCTGCCTAACTATAATCGTTGAATGTAGTTGTGTCCAACTAATCTGAGATATTGAACGAGAGATTGCCCAATTCAGAGACGAACAAGGGTTGTGAGTCATGTGCTCCCACGTCCAATAACGAATTTACGCCTAAAAAAGCAGCGGTCAACTTGGATCTTTACCTTTATGAATCACTCCAATCGAGTGACGCGTTGTTCCATTGCGTTCAATCTACAACAAACAATCTGTAGTACACAGACCTCCTTTTCATTTAATTGACTTTAAGTCGACTACACGTTTTAGAATTGCCCTTAAACACCATTAAGGTTCATGCTACGATGTAGTGCATGAGAGAGCAACGAACAATTGTCGATGGCGCTGATTTTGGGACTATTTTTAAATTCCAACATATATTTGGTGCAATTGGAAGTTCGATGCAGCCAACTCGATTGTTCATTGGTCTTTGTATGGTTCTTGTATTACTTGCTACTGGCCGAATATGGGATTCAATTTCTGGAACAGATGCGATTACACTTGATGGGCAGTTATCACAAGAAACGATTGAAGTACATCGCGCTATTGCAATTGCCCAATCTGCAACTGCTCTTGGGCTAACAGCTCCAGAGGGTTCTGAACATTGGACAGTTGCCCAAGCTCAATCAAACTTACTCGAAGCATGGCAAGATTATCTGTATGAAGGGGATGTAACCTCAAAAGAGCGTGCAGAGTTTGAAGAGATGTACCTAGCACTTGAAAAAGTCCGACCCCGTGGTCCCTTTGAAGCGTCTGCCATGTACGTCACAGTGCGGTGGAATGCAATTGTTGATGGCGCATTAGATTTTAATCCTGTGCAGATGTGGAAAAGTGTCGTCGCGATTGTTTGGGAGTTGCCTCAACGACTGTGGAACAATGGCTTCCATGGTTTTATTAGCTTGTATGGGTTTTTGCTGATCTATGTTCTTTGCATCGGGGGGGGTGCAATTGCGAGAATGCAAGCAACGCAACATGCAAGAAACATCCGGATGTCAGTAAACGATGCCGTCGATTTTTCACTCTATAGGTGGCGTGAACTTCTAGCGGCTATTTTTGGCCCTGCGATGCTGGTTGCTGCAATATCTATCCTGCTCATGTTGATGGGACTGATATTACTCAACGTTCCTTGGTTAAACTTGATTGGAGGCATCCTATATGGAATCGCACTACTTTTTGGGCTGCTCGTTGCCCTTGTTGCGGTTGGGTATGCAGTTTGTTTCCCTTTGTTTATCCCAGCAGTAGTGATTGAAAATTGCGGTGGAGGCGAGGCGGTGCAACGGTCATTCTCTTACCTAATCTCAAAAACGTTGCGTTTCATCGGATATCTTTCGATGCTCATTCTCGCAATGGTTCTCGGATATATCATTGTCAGATTGATTGCGAATCTCACACTCGATTTGACAGCAAACTTGGTGGGTTCTTGGACGTTTAATATGTCACTCCACGGTGCGGGATCACTCCAAGAAACAGCTGTACCCGCAGTTGGTGTTTCTTGGTATGAATCTTCTGCAGGTTGGTTTATCTCATTGTGGGAAACAATTGTTCACGATGTGATGATTGGTTGGATTTTTAGTGGGTTCTTTAGTGCAAGCGCAATGATGTATCTATTACTACGTTCTAGTTGTGATGGGCAAGACACCAGAGATATCTGGTGGGAAGGTCTTGCGCAGGGGACAACAATTCCAGAAGAATAAAGTCGTGCGAACGCATTGAATTTACAGTGTATCTGGTTTTAACTCAAAAATAGATTGGGTTCGAAGGACAACGCCATGGTCCGAGTGCAGGTGGTAGGACTGTGCGTGGAGTTGGTCGTTGTACCGTTGCACATCGAGGATACTTAATCCGCGACCATTTTCATCTTCATAACGAACGACTTTCGCGTTCACTTCTTCAGCGAAATCGGAAAGTTCCATGTAACTATCACCAAAGAGGTGCTCTGGCAAAAGTTCAATCTGCATCGAGTTTATAAGCGTAATGCGATCACCAAATTCTTGTTCATGGTCCCGCTCACCAGCGCAAACGAGAGTTGTCACATGGCCTCGATCAGGTAAATGATCGACATCAGGAAAGATTACTTCACTAATACAGATGCCCTCGTACTCAAATCGAAGAACGTGTCCGCCCTTACAAAGCCATGCCTCGAAATCGTAGCCGTTGTATTGGACTTCAATCCGTTCTTCAATACCGAAAAATTCGGGATGAATCGCGGACCTAAAGAGCGCCATACTATAGGTTGGCTGGTCAATTAGCTTATCTGGTGCTTGCATTTGAATCCCTTGAATAGAGAGAGAGTGGTGACATGGTAACAAAGACCTAACAGAGTCTTTGGCCCTCCTGATATATGCGTGTATTGTTACCGAAAATTATTGTAAATCAACCATAAAAATCACTATTTTATGACAAAAAAGGGGTGTTTCATGGAAACCCTTGTAAAAAAAGCAGTTGTGAATAGGTAATTATGTGGAAAGTTTCTGTTGGACCTTCTGCATGTCCGACCAAACTTCTTGCCTCGTCTCTTTTGTGTAATTACGCAACAGATAAGCGGGGTGATATGTCGGCATGACAGGTATTCCTTCATATGAGTTCCAATGACCACGTAAACGCGTAATCCCAGTTGTTGTTTGGAGAATAAATTTTGTTGCTGGTGATCCGAGCGTGACGATCACCTTCGGTTCAACCGCTTCAATCTGTTGTAGAAGATAGGGACCGCACTGTTCGACTTCTCCAGGAAGAGGCGTTCGGTTGTCAGGGGGGCGACATTTCAATACGTTCGCGATGTAGACATCCTCTCTAGAAAGTCCAATCGCTTCAATGATTTGATTGAGTTTGGCTCCAGCAGCACCAACAAAGGGTACTCCTTGAGCATCTTCTTCCGCTCCTGGGGCTTCCCCGATAAACATAAGCTCAGCATTTGCGTTCCCAACACCAAAGACGATGTTTGTATACCCAGTCGATGATGTACAGAGAGGGCAATGTGTTGCATGGACATTGCGAATGGCATCCAATGTTGGCTTTTCTTGGACTTGTTCGGGTGCAGGTAAGAAATCTACGCCTAAAAGTTTGCTTGTTTCTAAGTGTAGTTGTGCTTGGCGTTCGTCCATGCGTGCATCTTAATCCCGTTGCAATAGTATTGTGACGGGCCCATCATTTTCTATTTCTACTCGCATCTTGGCGCCAAACACACCTTCTTTAACTGGTACTCCGATACATCGAATGGCCTGACCAACATACTCAACAAGCGGCTCAGCAACTTCGGGTCTTGCAGCTCTGCTGAAACTGGGCCTGTGCCCCTGAGTGCAATCACTTGCTAGCGTAAATTGGCTAATCAATAGTAGTTCTCCAGATGTATCAAGGAGAGAAAGATTCATCTTCTCATGTTCATCGTTAAAGATTCGAAGATTGACCAGTTTCTTTGCCATCCAATCACCGTCATTTCGAGTGTCGCCCTCTTCGATTCCGATGAGGACGCATAGACCTGATTCTATTGTTTCAGCATGTGCCGGCTCTTCAACAAAGACACCTGCTGATAAGACGCGTTGTACGACTGCAATCATTGACACTATTGTTGCAAAAATAGAGCCCGATGTGTTCAAACATACGGGCTCCTGTGGGGGGTAATTGATGGTTAGCCTAGTATTCGATTGATTACTGAAATCGGTTCCAATAATAGTAGAATTCACATGAAATTTTGAAATCGTATACTTGCAATACTCTAGAGAAGCGCCATCGCACAACTGGAAACGAGTGCAATTCCCCTCTCATCACATGCTTGACGATAATCAATGAGTTCAATTTCGCTAGGTTGCATAAGGTCTATTGCTGCGCTCATGTTTCCGATACTGCACCAATGCGTCGCGTTGTTGTGCCACTTCATAGCATTGACGAACTCCTCACTATCATTTTCAATAAACTTCGTCATCATTTCACGATCATGGCGCTCAACATCGAATTTCCGTTGGTCATCAACTGGACGCGGTTCTCCAAATTGTTGCCCCACATGGCTTAGGTCAGCGGACGCAACAACGAATGTTTTGCCTCCAACGCTCTCAAGAGCACTTCGGAGTGCAGGAATAAACTCTATTGTCGATGTACGTGGATTATCGCCATCATCTTCAATCATTTCTTCAAGTGGATTTGGAATCAACGCAGCAACAATGGGAACGTTCCCGAAGCAATGTTGGATCCATGGGATGTGTAACTCAATGGAATGTTCGGCTGCAAAATCAATAATGTCTTTAGTTAATCCATTTCCAAACTGTTCCAACAGTTTGTCAGTGACGTCAATGTCAACAGGGCAAACACCAAATGGAGTCGAGAAACCAATAGTAGAAAGGACGACGCCATCACCTTCACCAAAGTGGTTCGTGCCTAGAACAACAACTCTATCTGGTGCATCTGTGTTTTGCCAAGAATAGTAAGCCGAAGCATAGTTTGGCCATCCTCGAGCATAATCAAGATGAGGAGCAATGATGCCTCGAAGTTCTTGTTTGAATTCGGGATCCTCAGTTTCAGTAAACCACGTTGTAAGTTGTTCTTTACACGCTTCAGGAGTGTCTCCTAAAACACCCGAGGACCGAATTGGATATGTACCTGCTTCATGTAACTTCGCGACTGCCGCTGCTTCTAAAGATTGGGCGGTTGGCCCCCAGAGGAGTCCCGCTTGGTCTAGCTTTTCTAACAGGTCAATGAGTTTGTCAGGTGGAGCATTCGTTGCTTTTGCAATGTCAGACGCTAACGTTTGACCATCGATTCGCTGTATGACTTGAAAGACGTCTGGTGGGACGACCATTGTTTGCGGCTGAAGCATATAAGGATCACGTAGGGCAATGAATTGTTGGTCATCTTTTTTGATCGGCCAAACCTGAAACTTTCGAAGGGCTGGCATCAAGATGTGTTCGGGAAGGTCCGAGAAAGGCATAGCGGTACTCCAACTGTTGTAAGAGATGTCTTTTTGCCGTCAATAGAGGACAAACGCTGAAGAAAGGGGCAATAAATAGCCTACAACAGCGTAATACCGTATCACCACTTGCCCCAGAGCGGGGAAGGTTTACAATATCAAATTCACCTTTTATTGAATCTAAAACAGGAACTGCTCGGAAGGAAAGATATGAAACTCCTGACTACTACATTACCTCTAACTGCACTTTTACTGATTGCACCTTTTTCATTCATGAGTTGCGAACAATCGTCTTCTAATACAACTGAAAAGAGCGAGCCATCGAGTCAGTCTGAAGACGAAGCACAGACGAAGGTCTCTGATGCATCTGACGAGAAGAGCAAAAACATCATTAAGCCAACGCCTGTAGATGTGTCCAAGATTAGTTTTGACTCAATAAAGAAACCAGCAGTCGATGAGACCGATCCATCATCGGGTCTTGTACGAGCAAACGAAAACTCAAAAGATAGGGCAGATACTCAAAATCAAGAACTTCAGAAACAAGTGGTGACGTTGACCCCAGCGGCATTAGACCTCGGCACTTTTTCAACAAGTGAAAAAGGTGAAGGAAGTGTAACACTTACAAACACTGGCGATGAGCCAGTAACGATCGAACGGGCGAAAGCCAGTTGTGGATGTACAACTTCTGATTTTAAACCAAACACAGTTCTGCAGCCCGGGGAATCCACAGATGTAAGCGTGACGATGGATGGCAAAGGTCAAGCTCGAAAAATGTCAAAGAATGTTACATTTACGATTACAGATCACCCCTCACTTCGCTTGAATGTAACTGCTGAAACAGTTGCTTATGTCAACCTTGATAAGAGCCCTCTCACGATAGAAGATGACTTCGGCATTGACACAATCACGTTGACGTCGGTTGATGATCAGCCTTTTACAGTGACATCGATTCTTCCAGCGATTGCAGTTGAGTTGCCTACTGAACCAGCGACAACTCAAGAGCTCAAACTCGATTGGAAAACATTTTGGGATGTTGTGCAGACAACTAAGATCACAATTCGTGTAGATCACCCACTTTGTAAAGAGATTACAACGAATGTTCGACTTTCCGCTCAACAACGGCAGAAGTTAAATGAGATTATTAAACTAAGACGAGAAGGCGGTGAACTTCCTACAAAAGATCCAACTCGCCCACTTACTGGTGACCAACTTGCTCGTTACATCGAGGCAGGTCGAGGCGAACAAGTATTGAAATACATCAATGATGGTTTAGGTCAATACAATGCTGTCAACAAACGTGGGGTTTCATTACTCAGTATTGCTGCTGAAAGTGGTGATGCAGTTACAGTTCAAGGTCTTCTTGAGATGGGTGCAGAGATTGAACGGATTGATGGAATTAATCGAACTCCAATCATGTACGCAGCACGTTCTAAAAACCCAGAAACAATCCAAATCCTGATTGAAGCTGGCGCCGATATTCAAGCGCGAGGTCAACTCGGTAACACTCCACTTTCTTGGGCTGCTGGCTTTGGAAACGCTGATGGTGTCCAAGTATTCATTGATGCGGGTGCGGATCCAAATACTGTTGATAATGTTCTTGGTTACACACCATTGATTTGGGCATCAGGATTTGGCGATTCGAATGCTGTTCCAATCCTGATTGAAGCTGGCGCAGATGTGACAGTGTACGACATTGCAGAAGGTCGAACTCCCTTGATGCACGCTGTTCGTACTGGCAAAGTTGAAGCAATGAAAGCATTGATTGAAGCAGGTGCTAAAGTTGATACAACAAAGTCAACGGCACTGATTATTGGCGCTGGAAATAACAATGTCACACTAGAAAAAATTACACTACTCGTAGAATCTGGTGCGGATATCAGTAAAAAGAACAGTGAGGGCAAGACCGCGTTGGATGTTGCAAAAGCACGAACTGATGACGAAGGCAAGGCGATTGCCGAGTACCTATCTTCAAAAACAGATTCAGAGTAACCCTATTTACACTTCTAATTAGTGAGCAGGTCGCCAACTGGCGACCTGCTTTCGCTATGATATGTAGTTCATAAAGGAGTAATCACCATGACTACAGTTGCAACATCTACGGCGTACGATCAGTTACTGAAATGTTCAGCAGATTCATCAGCACTTGGTTCTGCCATGTCGTTGCTTGGCTGGGACCGTGAAGTGATGATGCCCGAAAAAGGCAACGAGTATCGAGCAGAACAACTCGCAGTGACATCACGTTTGTATCACGAAATGACAACAGATTCAATGATTGGGGAATTGTTAGACGCGTGTGAAGCAGATGAGGAACTTGTGGGTGATTTGACAAGCGACAGCGCTGCAAACATTCGCGAGTGGCGTCATTCGTATGATCGAGCAACAAAGTTACCTTCGGCTCTTGTCGAAGAGGAAGCAAAACTAGCAAGTTTGAGTCAAAATGCATGGGCAGAAGCACGAAAAGAAAATGATTTCTCAGCGTTTCAGCCATGGTTAGAAAAGATTGTCGAACTCCTTCAACGCAAGGCAGAATGTTTTGGATGGGCTGATGATGGCGAACCATGGGATGCTCTTGCGGAAGATTATGAACCGGGATGCAGAGCAGAAAAAGTAAGCGAAGTTTTCACACCATTGAGAGATCGGCTTCAAACACTTCTCGATGAAATCATGGGTAGCAGTACGAAGCCTAGCAACGCGTTTAATGAAATCGTTCTACCTGTTGAACAACAGAAAGCATTTGTCCATGCGATCGCGGAACAAATTGGGTTCGATTTTGATGCTGGGCGTCTAGATGAGTCAACACATCCATTTTGTAGCGGTACGCACTGCAGAGACGTTCGTATGACAACACGATTTCATGAAAACAATGTGAATGATGCAATTGGCTCAACAATGCATGAGTCAGGACATGGTATCTATGAACAGGGATTGCTATACGAAAATGTAGGAACGCCAATGGGCTCAGCTGTTTCACTCGGCATTCATGAATCACAAAGTCGAATGTGGGAAAACCAAGTTGGTCGGTGCGAAGCGTTTTGGAAATGGTGTTATCCAACAATGAAAAATTTCTTTGGTGATACAACTTCATCATTGAGTTTTGAAGACGTGTATGGTGGAGCCAATATTGTTCGCCCTGATTTTATTCGAGTTGAAGCTGATGAAGCGACTTACAACATG
>CAZVAE010000043.1:0-10297 GCA_964624985.1 uncultured Isosphaeraceae bacterium
CCTCCAGGTTGGATCAGGCACGTTATCCCTGCATCGATAAGTAGCTGGGGTGCGTCGGGGAAAGGAAAAAACGCATCAGATCCAGCTACAGGAGATTGTGCTTCTTGGAGTTGCTTCCCAGCTCTGGAAATTGCAAGAGTCGCTGCAGAAACTCGATCAACTTGTCCCATGCCTCCGCCAATTAGGGCTCCTTGGTTAACAATAGAAATTGAGTTTGATTTGAGATGTGCGCATGCGATCCAAGCAACAATCGCATCGATTCGTTGTTGCGAGGTTGGTTCTGGTCCAGCCATATGCTTCCAATCTTCAGGAATTGCACATACTGGGTGCAACTCTTGAACGAGCATCCCACCTTCAAAAGAACGGTAATGTAACCAGGAATCACTCCGCTGAAGATTTCCAACTTCTAATAGACGTACATTTTTCCATCTGCCTGAAAGGATTGTTGATGCTGTGTTATCTATTGAAGGAGCGACAATCACTTCAAGAAACTTCTCACCTTCAGCAATTTGAGATGCAAGTTCTTCATCTACGTTTCCAGATAATGCAACAATCCCACCAAACGCTGCAAGTGTGTCACATTTCCATGCTGAACCGAATGCTTTTGCCAGGTCTTGATGAACAGCCGTCCCACACGGATTTGCGTGCTTGATAATCGTTGCTGCATTAAGGTTCGTTGAAGTTGCCAGGTCTTGGACTATTTCGAGTGCTGCTGCGGCATCCATGATGTTGTTATAACTTAGTGGTTTGCCGGCAATCGTATTTGCATTGATGACGCTCGGGCCAGAGTGACCTTTATCGATAAATACAGAGGCCTTCTGATCAGGGTTCTCGCCATAACGAAGGGGAGCTCCTTCTCGGTACTCGCTCGTTAACTCGGCGTGTATTCCACTGTTGGATTGTCGCATCCATTGTTGAATGACATGGTCATAAGATGCTGTTCGAGCAAAAGCTTCATAAGCAAATTCTTTGCGACAGTCATACGAGATTGAAACATCGTTTGAATCAAGTTCATGAAGTATCGTTGAATATTGTCTTGGATCTGTAACAACTGTGACATAAGCGTGATTCTTTGCACCAGATCGAATCATCGCAGGGCCGCCGATATCAATTTGTTCTATTACTTCTTCATCGGACACATTTTCTTTGCAGATAGTTTCTTCAAATGGGTATAAATCAATACAAAGCAAATCAATTGGCTCAATGTCATGTTTTTCCATAGAGGCAATATGTCCTGGTTTGTCTCGAACCCCAAGAAGCCCACCATGTACAACAGGGTGTAGCGTTTTTACTCTACCGTCAAGCATCTCCGGATAGGCTGTTACCGTAGCAACGTCGATGACAGGAATTCCTGCTTCTTTTAGTACGTTCGCTGTTCCACCAGTTGATATGATCTCAATGCCATATCCGCTTAGAGCTTTACAGAATTCAACTATCCCTTTCTTGTCACTGACAGAAACAAGTGCTCGTTTAATCTGGACGTTATTGTTCATTATTAATTTCTAGGAACAAGCCGGAGCAAGATGTCTTGTTCGGTCAATATAAAAATGTCACCTATAGAACTTTGATCAGTAAGTAATTCTTTTGTATTTGGCAGTGGTAATGTAGCCACGAGACCCCCCTTACGTGGGTCTACGATTTGCAACACCTCAGAATGTTCGTCCCATGTAACTAATTGACCACGCTTCGTGGTCGTGATGACATTACCGTGTACATCATCCGCAATCCATAATTGATCCCCTGAGAGCGAATCTGGAAATGCGTTTAGGGCGACGAGACCTACATTTGGAACTCTTTGGTAAACAGCATCATTCAGATAGAAAGGGGAGTCAACAAGTGGATAGTCAGTCAAAAAGTTCCACCGCTGCTTACCCGTATGTAAATCAACAGCTCTTAGGTATTGGTCTGTACCAGCAATAAAGACGGATGTGCGTTCTATTTGCTCATCCCCAATGATAGAACTATGTGTACCAAACGAGATGGGGGCATGAACAGTGCTCGTGAGACGGAGTGACCATAATTCGACAATCTGATTTAAATCTAAAGCAATGACATTCCCATCTGATGATGATGCAATGATGGCTTCTCTCATTTGTCCGGACTTGTTGCGAATACCATGTGCATAGGATGGTTGAGTGGCGACTGCTGTGCCGATTCTATATCGGTGTTGGCTAAAGCCGATAGTTGGGTCAAACCAAACCGCATCGCCTTTCGTTGAACCATACACAAGTGTTCGTTGATCCGTTGTAAAAGCAGGAGTGTTTGCGGTCCATTGAAGCTTGACGTTTTGTTTTAGTGGTGAAATCTCAACACCTGCTGAATTGACTTGGGATGGGTAGTTGCCAGTGTTCTTTTCAAGAGCATACACTTCGCCATCTGTGGTGATGTAAACGACGTTTAAATCTGGGAACTCAGAAATGCTCCTAATCTCATATATCTGATTTCCTGCAGGAGCGGACCAAAGCCATTTTCCTGATTGGAGATCATATCGGGTCAGGTGATCGTTGCTATCTATGGTGTAGAGTGAAGAGCCAATAATGGTAGGTAAATGTAATCCAGGCGAATTTGACTGGTTCATCCAATCAATTCTGTATCCAGTTTCTCGTAACTCTTGTAGTCCAATACCTGCAACGCTATCAATTTCGTCTCCTAAACATGAAACAGGTTTCGATAAAAGTGCACCTGTACAACTGAATAGAGTCGCAAAAAGTAATATTAACGGTATCCTATGTGTGGAATTTGTCTTCATTTTGTAAAGTTTACATTCTTCCGCGTTTTCAGAGGGGTCTTTCGTCCTCAAGAAGTCAAAAACTATGAAAGAACAAATATAATTCTAAGATGTTTACAGGCTTGATTGAACAGGTAGGCAAGGTCTCATCACTCATGGAGACGGATTTCGGTAGGCGAATTCAAATTGAATGCCCACTCTTCCTTGAGTTGCCAAATGAAGGGGCTTCGATTTCTATCTCTGGGTGCTGTTTGACAGTGGTATCGGCGACTGCCTTCCCTAACTTCATGCATATTGATTTCGACATTGTTGAAGAAACCCTTAAATGTACGACATTGGGAAGTTTGGCTGTTGGCGATTCCGTAAACATCGAGCAATCTTTGTTGCCGTCAACTCGCATAGGTGGACATTTCGTCCAAGGTCATGTCGAGTGTACTGAACAAATCATTTCCAAATCTGAGGATAACTCTAAAGAATTTCGCTTGGAGATCTCCATGAATTCTGTAGATCGAAATGCAGTCATTCCGAAGGGCTCAATTACAATCCAGGGGGTTTCTCTGACAATCGCAACTGTCAATAAACGCACATTTGAGATTGCACTCATCCCTACAACACGTGATGAGACGACACTTGGAGAGTCAAATGTAGGTGATTATATTAATGTTGAAACGGATATTCTCGCGAGAACAGTACTGCATATGATGCAAAGATAAAGTTTATGCTGCGAAGCGTAAACTTGATGGAATTGTATTTGTTCTCATGCAAATCATCGTGAGGTCATCCTCTGCTTCGATTGCACCAGTTTGGTTTAGAAAACCAGATATACCTTTGAGAACATCTTTGCCAGACGATTTGCAGAATTCTTCCATCGTGCTGAGATATGTAGGAATTCCTTTGTTGTCATGCTCAGAGTTTCCTAACACACCTTCAAATCCATCAGAGTACATTAAAAGCGTATCTCCTTCCTCCAGTTGAATCGTCTTTTGTGGAAACGTGTCATCTTCAAATACGCCAAGTAGTGGGCCATCTGATTCAAGAAGTAATGGAGGCGCTCCGATTTTGCTTAAGAGTGAGGGGGGATGCCCAGCGCCCGCGAAGGTAAGGATATTTGTTTTACAATTCAATATTCCGTAAGCGGCTGTTGCAAATCTTGCACTTTCGCCAGTACGCTCAAGGAGTGCTCTATTTAGGTGATGAAGCAGATCACTTGGTTCGGTAAAATTGCCCTCAACCGGGTCAAATCTAATTGCTGCGAGGGTTCTTGTCAGCATCATCGCTAACATTGCAGCTGAAATTCCATGGCCGATTGCATCTGCAATAAACAGCCCAACGTGATCTTCGTCTAGTTGAGTAATGTCATACATGTCACCGCTTACGACGCTAGCTGGACGCCATAATGAAGAAAAAGAATGACCTTGAACATCCTCAATATCAGTCGACATAAACTCTTGTTGCACATTTGCAGCAAGAGTCAATTCATCGTTTAACAGATTTAGGTCATCTTGAACTTCTTTATGCAACGTTTGAACAAAACCAATTTTGCTACGTAATTGAGCTAACTGAGGCAATTGCTGAGTCATCCCATACAAAGTCCCAGCGATGGTGCCAATTTTTTCATCGTACGAGAGTTTGATAACGTTTAATTCATCTATTAAATCACGCAAATCGCCAAATTCATCACAACAAAGTAGTGTTGGAGCTTGTGTCGTTTGAGCCTCTATAAGTGAGGGAAGGAGCGAAAAGAGATCCTCGTATCCATTGGCAATAAACAAAGCGACGTCTGCGTCTTGTAAGACTGAAGTAAATGTTGGAGGCATTCCATGAGGCCAACTGCAGATCAGATCATCTGCGTCTAAATCACTTTTGGATTGAAGGTAAATTGTTGGTCTGTATGTCATGGGTAGGGGCGTTTTCGTAATGATAAAGCGTTATTACAATGCATTCTTTCATCGGAAAACGGTTAAATCAGGTGAAGTGATGATCCGCAAACTTTTACACACTTTCTAGGAACCGCCCAGAATATGATGGCCGCATCGTACTTATCGGGCCAAAGATTTGAGATATGGCAAATCGAGTTGAATCTTGTCGTTTAACTGGAGGCCTAACTCTTGAATCGATCCCTCTGCAAGTTCAATCGCAAATCTCGCAGGCCCCCTTGACCAGTAGTGACTAAGTCGGCCTTCGTACTCCCAAATTGATTCGTCAGGTGATCTGGGTTCTTCGATCTTCATTTCGTAAAGAGTGGTGATTATTCCCCTTGAATCTAAAAAAATGAGATCAATGTTAACAAGACAATTTTTCATCCAAAATGATCTCTTCTGTGTATCCGGAAAAATAAAGAGCATTCCGCTATTCGGTGGAATAGATGTGCGGTGCATCATTCCCTTCATCCGTGATGATTGGTCTAAAATTAACTCTAACTTAAACGACTGGCCGTGAATATCAACAGTTAGAGTTTTTGACTGCTGCGGCGTCGAGCAACCCAGCGGTAGAGCAATAGCAAAAAAGCAGATTAAGAACCTAGCAACCATTGTTCATCTTCTTTTGTATAGACAAAATCATCTAGGGGCATTCTCTCAATCTGAAACAACTCTTTAAAAGTAGACATAGACATCTCTGACCGATCTTGTCCAGGAATGAGCCAATATGAAATAAGTCCAATGATACGTTCAACTTGAACACCTGAGTCCATGTAATGGACAATTCTACTGTCACCATGCCGCTTTGCAAGCCGCTTCCCGTCTTCACCTAATACGAGAGGGAGGTGATACCAGTTAGGCGGGCTCCAACCTAACGCTTTATAAAGCATTTGTTGCCATCCAGCAGACTGTAACAAATCATTTCCTCTAATAACGTCTGTGACGCCTTGATGATGATCATCAGCAACAACCGAGAGTTGATAGGAAGGCAAATCCTCTTTTGTCCAAATGACAAAATCATTCATTTCAGAAAAAGATCTCTCTCCATATACAGAATCATGCACTTCACAAGGAGTGTCTGGCATAACTATGCGCCAATTCGTTCGTTCATGTTGCACATTCTGATTGTGAATCTCAATATTGTCTGGACGATAGGTAGGTCGAACACGTTCGTTTTCTGCATGAGGAGCTGAAATTGAAGAACGTATCTCTTGACGAGATAGTTCGCAGTGATAGGCTAGGTTTTCAGCAATGAGCCTTTTGAGCATCTCTCTGGAGGCGGTTATGTCAGCGGATTGAATCCGAGGCTCTCCATCCCAATCAAATCCAATCCACTTGAGTACCTCAATTGTTTGTTCGGTCATTCCCTTTTTTTTACGAGGTCCGTCTAAGTCTTCAATTCGAAGGAGTAACTCCCAACCATGCTGTCTTGCGATAGCCCAATTTATTAGAAATGAAGAAACATTCCCGATGTGAAGTGCCCCTGTAGGGGAGGGTGCCAGCCTTGTACGACGTACACTCACGTACCAATTTTTTCCCTTATGAGATCCGCTCTGCAACAGTTAATC
This sequence comes from uncultured Isosphaeraceae bacterium, assembly GCA_964624985.1. Classification (GTDB taxonomy): domain Bacteria; phylum Planctomycetota; class Phycisphaerae; order Phycisphaerales; family SM1A02. Next base: position 6,216 of record CAZVAE010000043.1, read on the forward strand.
TCTTCATCTGTCAGCTCTGTACCGTACTTCCAACGAAGATGACCAGGATGAATCTCAATCATCAATTTGTTGATTGTAGAAATCTCAACATCTGTAATACGGTCAAGGCAGACACCTAGGCGGATGCTCCCTAAACAATTCATCGCTTCCTCAGGTGTAAGAATTCGAGCATTTCGCAATACACCAATCGCTCTAAATGTTTGATCATCGAGTTTGCTTGATTGTTCTTTTGCTATGTGCATTCTGGCTCGACGTTCCCATTCAATCACGGGTGGTAAGAATTTATCCGAGAGGATATTGCACAGATTTTCTTCAGTTTCACCCAAAGTAAGTTGATTACTAACTTGAAACAAATCAGCCACAGTGCCGGACCCTTCTCCTCGATACCCTCTGATTGCTAGTGACATACTTTGGGTTGCCTGGTGTACTCGTGGCAAATCGTTGATGATACGTAAACCTGGCAGATGCAACATGACGCTAAATCTTGCTCCTGTACCCAGATTCGTAGGACACGCTGTGATAAATCCAAGCTGTTCATCAAAAGCATATGCTATGACTTCTTCAATAGAGAGATCTAACGTGTGTACATCGTCCCTTGTTTCATGCAATTGAAGACCAGGACGAATGCTCTGAATACGAACATGATCCTCCTCATTGACCATGACACTTCTTGACAACTCAGGACCAACTGCAATTGCTCTTGGATGTGTAGATTCTGCTAAATGTGATGAAATTAGGTGACGTTCTACAAACATTTGAGTAGTGGTAACGTCAAGTTCATCCATATCAACCCATTCCAGTGAGAGTCTAGTATTGTCATTTTCGCAAATTCTACGAACAAGTGAAGTGACTTCCATGCAATCTGATGTTGCTGAGCGATTCACAAAAGGGAATCCCTCTAGATTTCTTGCTAATCTCGCCCTACTACTCAAAACGACATCACCGAATGGAGCCGCGTCCGTACTGAATGGGCAATTTTTTTCAGGATCAATTTTCATGTAAATCGTCGGGGTTATGTAATTCGCGAATCTGGTCTCGTATATTTGCAGCTTGCTCATACTCTTCTTTATTGACTGCAGATTCAAGTTTCTTTAGTAATCGACGCATTTGTAGAGTGCGACCAACCTGAACATTTAACTGATTCGGTGCTCTGCCAACATGCTGTGAATTGTTATTTTGTACTTTTGCAATAATCGGCAACAATTCATCATGAAATGACTCATAGCAGGTTGGGCACCCAAGTAAGCTTTGTTTCTTATACTGAGCTATAGTCATCCCACAATCACTACACGCTTTCGATGATATATTCTGAGTCATTTCCGAAACAGAATCAAAAACCACAGAAAGATCAACAGGGCCTAAATTGACTCCCGCCTCTAGAGCATGTTCAGCACAAAGGTGAGTCGTATTATGAACATTATTGACAATGCGCACATCATGAAAAATAGCCGGCTTATCACAATGGTCGCACGTGGTCATAATTTTGCCTGTCGTTCGCTCATTTCAGAAGTTACTTGTCGTATTGCTGCGCACGATTGAATAATTGTTTGCATTGCTTCCATTGGCTGCATGGTACTTGCATCTGAAGCGGCATCTTTAGGGTTTGGATGACACTCAATGAAAAGTGCTTCAACGCCTGATGCAGTGGCTGCATTTGCTAACAGAAGGGCACGGTCAGGGCGACCAGCAGTTTGAGTGTGATGACCACCAGGAAGTTGAGTTGAATGTGTGACATCAAAACATACTGGGGGTCCTAACTCCATCAAATCGCCTAAACCAATAAAATCGTTTACAAGTCTGTTGTATCCAAAAAAGGTGCCTCGTTCAGTAAGAATGATATCTTGGCACGATGATTCTTCTAGTTTTGTAATGACTTGTTGCATCTCATTTGGTGAAAGAAACTGTCCTTTTTTAACATTAACAACGGCACCAGTACTTGCAGCAGCAACCAAGAGATCAGTTTGCCGGCAAAGAAAGGCTGGTATCTGCAGTATGTCTGCTACTTCTGCTACTGGCTGAGCTTGGGTAGGTTCATGAATATCTGTCGTTACAAGCAAACCCAATTCCGTCTTGATTTTTTCTAAAACACGTAGACCTTCATCTAGCCCTAATCCTCTAGGTGAATGGACACTTGTGCGATTAGCTTTATCAAAACTACCTTTAAAAACATACGTAAATCCGACTTCATTACAGAGGCCTGTGAGTTCTTCTGCGATGTCCAGAGATTCCTTCTCCCCTTCGAGGACACAAGGGCCAGCAATGAGTGCTAGGGGGCTTGTAGGGCCTATTTTGGAGTCTTGTAGGTCAATCGTGGTATTCATAATGTACAGAGTACCACGAAGAGCAAAACGTCCGATAGATTTAGAGAAAAAGTGAATAAATGTCGCTCTTGCCCTCATTGTCATTAAGAGACCTCTTCAACGGTCCGATGAGGAAGAGAAGGGGCTTAGTAAGGATTATCAGAATGACACATATGCCACGAGAACCAGAAGCATTTAGCGAACACGTTGTGCATATCATTCGCCGTCATTTTCCTGACAAAGAAGTACAAATAGCAGGTCCTATGGATTTGTACTTAGATGGAAGGCACCTAGGACTTAACAATTTGTATCGGATGGTACTTTCAGAAGAATCTAGAGGTGTTGAAATTGTCGAGGATTTCCTAGAACAACTTCTTGAAGGGGATGATATCTCTCAGTTACCAATGCCTTTGTCAATTGCAAAATCGAGAATTATGCCACGAATTCAACCTCTGTCTATTTTTGAACAATTGGATTCTCAACAGGTAGCATTTCAGCCTTTCGTCAATGAAACAATTATATTGTATGTCATTGATATGCCAAGAATGACCGTTAGCATCACCTTAGAGCAGATGATTCGATGGGGTATTGATATTGATGAACTCGATCATATCGCTAGACAAAATTTAGCAAGATACCAACCGAATCTTAAATTGCAAATCGTCGAAGGTCAGGGTGGCGGGCGTGCAGCAATTTTCAACATGCAAGATGGATACGATGCTGCCCGTTTGTTACTCGATTCACTTTGGGTAAAACTAGCGCCTGAGTTTAAAGGCAACTTCTACGTTGCAGCACCCGCTAGAGACATGTTCATGGCAATCTCATGTGGACCAGATTCATTTGTTGAAAAACTTCAAACTCGAATCAAAATGGATTACAGACGATTGCCATATCCAATTTCTAAAGACCTTTTCCTTGTGACTCAAGATGGCGTTGCGGGAACACTCGCAGCATAATTACATTTCTAACTCAAGGGGTGTATACTCAATGGCGTGTTGCTTATCATTGATAATTATGATTCATTCACTTTCAATCTCGTACAACGAATTGGCGAGTTAGATCTACAAACAGATACGAAAAGAGAGATGAAAGTCGTTCGGAATGATGAAATCACTCTAGACGAAGCTTCTGCACTAGATCCTAACTTGCTAATTATCTCTCCTGGACCTTGCACGCCTGAAGAGAGTGGTGTTAGTCAGTCATTAGTTGAATATTTTCGAGGTAAAATTCCAATACTAGGTGTTTGTTTAGGGCACCAGGCAATTGGCGCATTGCACGGTATGGTCGTCGCACCATACGAATATCCCGTCCACGGGAAAACATCTCAAATTTTTCATGATGATTCCTCAATATTTACTGGTCTTCCAAATCCATTCATCGCAACTCGGTACCATTCCTTAATTGTTGAAGTGGACTCAATACCAGATAACTTTACGATGAATGCATGGACCGAGGATGGGGTTTGTATGGGCATACGATGGAATGGCGAAGGTTCATTGCTGCAAGGTGTGCAATTTCATCCTGAAAGTTTCTTAAGTGATCACGGCCCTGAGTTACTGGCAAACTTTTTAACTCTAAGGAGTTAATCTGCATCAAGGCCAGAAGATCACAAATGCTAAAGCATATGTTATTTCTTTTAGCCTTTTCGATATGCATCTTGACGAGTGGCGAGAATCAACATTGATTGAATTTTGCAGAGTTCATGTCAAGGGGGAGGGGGGATGGGCTGGATCGCGTTCAATACATTTATAATATGAGGGCGGTGAGGGTTCGCTGGTGACT
>CAZVAE010000044.1:0-10089 GCA_964624985.1 uncultured Isosphaeraceae bacterium
TGAGAATACGATGAATGTTGATTACTATAGACATTCTGGTGTTGTTGTTGATTTAGGGACAATTTCTATTCCATAACAATGCTACGACCCATCTCATTATTTTTAATCACCTCTCTCGCACTTGTAGATTTCATGCCTCAAACGTCTTTTCAAGGCGCGGGTGTATGGTCAATAGTATTGCTCGTCGCCATTCCAACGATAGCGCTTTCGCTTTCCGTTAAAGTTCAAGAACAACGTTTTGGAGTAGAGATTCTTACGTTCATTATTCTGGTTGCATGGTGTCTGAACTTGTTTCTCTTTGGATGGTTAGAGGTTGTACGACATGTTCTAGGCGACCATTTTTTACTCGTTCAGTTTGGTTCTTTGTTACCGGTACTTGTTTCTCTTTCGGTTCTATGGTGGCTAACGGCTCCTATTGAGCAGCGATGTTCTTGGGTTTCTCACCGATTACGTGTGGATGTACTTCTACTCTTTATCCCTTTGTTTATCATTTGGAGTGTTCGCGAACTGTCTACTCAATACGTCCCTGTCGATATTGCTGATGAGATAACCTTTGTGTCGATTCTTATACTGATTATCAATTCGCCTACCCTTTTTCGATTTATTCTCTCAGCGACACCGATGAATGATGTTCAGTTAGCAGCACGCATTAAAGAGGCAGGAAATCGGGCGGGTGTACACAATGCAGTTGTACTTGTATGGAATACGCATATGCGATTTGTGAACGCATTTGCGATGGGAGTCCTTTTTCAGCGAAAAAGAGTCCTTTTTACGGACAAGTTGATCGAGGTACTTACTCCTCAAGAGTTACTCGCAGTTGCGAAACATGAGTTTGCCCATCACCGATATTGGCACCTCGCATTTCTGATGCTTGGCATGTTTTGCACATTCCTCTGGCTTGATTGGATCGCAACACTTCTCCAATTCGATTCATCCTTTGGCTACGTGCAAGTCCTTCAACTGCTCATCGTGATCGCAGTCTACGTCTACCTTTCTAGAATTTTTGAACAACAAGCTGACGCGTACTCAGTTGCAGATCAATCTGCTGCACAAGGAAGTTCAGTTGTAACTCTCGTAGGAACTGAAGCGTTATGTTCTGCTCTTTCATCGATTGCAGACGTAAATCAAAGGCCTACAACTCAAGGAGATCTTCTCCATGGTTCAATACAACAGCGGCAAAAAAACATGCATGCGTTGATTGGTTGCGAGGTCAACCAACTTCCCATCCACAAAAAAGTGAGATGGCTTACATTCATAATTGTATTCTTGTTCGTGGCAGGGCTTTTAACATGAACGATGTGCAAAACGTACGGATGCATGGTGCATCGAATCATTTTCTTATTCACTTTGGAGATATGAACCCAAAGCAACTGTTACATCATTTGAACGGTGCAGATGGACTTCTAGTCATTCAGAATGATGAAATCGCAGATGCATACATGCAAATTTTTAATGCTGATGGAAGTGAAGCTGAGCAATGTGGGAACGGGCTACGTTGTGTCGCATTACATTTGGTTCGAAGTAAACTTGTCGAATCACCTGTAGTCACAATTCGTACACGTTCGGGTGTAAGCCGATGTGTTGTCGATGAATCGTGCAATGAAGTAACAGTATCACTTTGTACACCAAACGCTAACCCAATGAGTTCAGATGCAATATCCGATTTGATATGCATCGATTTGGGAAACCCGAATGCAGTCTATTGGACGACATCTGACCCAATCGAAGAGCGACAAAAGCGAGGAGAACTACTGTCAACAGATTCCTCCTTCCCAGAAGGGATGAATGTTCATTTTGCAAGACGGGACGCGGAACAGTATGCAACAGTTGCAACTTGGGAAAGGGGGGTTGGACCCACTCATGCTTCTGGTACGGGCGGAGCCGCAGTCTTTGTTACTTCAGGTGCTGAAGGTCCATTCTTTGTGTCAAGTCAGGGTGGAACACTCCGCTACGAGTATGATGCAGAGGGGGGAATCGAAATGACAGGGCCAGCGAGTTACGTATAGATAATCTCAACACGGTGCGCAGTGACGGCGACTGTATACCCATCTCGGCATTCAAATGTTCTTGGTTCAGTAGAAGAATCCAAAATTGCTTTTGTGATTGATAGGATTGTCTCATACGATGCATGGTGGCCAAGAGCACGGTGCATCGTCGCCGCAATAATTGTATGTGGCTCCTCTTGCAACGACTTTCGTTCCCACTTCGTCCCATCTTCGATTAGAGAATCAAATGCTTCAACAATCGGTTGTAGCAAAGAAGATGCTGTCGACGCATGCCTGTCTGCTGCGGGCCATATCTCCCTCAATACAGGAATGACATCCTGTCGTAACCGACCTCTAGGTGTTGAAGAATCTTGGTTTGTCGGATCCTCGCACCACTCAACATCAGCGTCTTTGCAAATATCAATCAACGTTTGTTTTTCAACATGCAACAGAGGGCGGATGAGTGAAATGTCGTCGGTTAGCATTCGTTGCGATGCCATACCAACTAGCGTTGTAAGCCCGCCTCCTCTACAAAGTGCCATTAACATTGTTTCAAGTTGGTCCTCGGCATGTTGCGCAACAGCAATCGTTTGAATGTTGTGTTCAGTTGCAATCTCACAAAGTGCTTCGTACCGTGCTTCTCGAGCACCTGCTGCAATGCTTCCAAGTTTAGGTTGGACTTGTACTCTTTTTGAGACACAACGCACACCGAAGCGGTTGCACAGTGCTTCCACCACATTGAGTTCTTCGTCAGATTCCTCTCGCAACCCATGATGAACATGTCCTGCGACTACGGAAAAATTTGAGGCATCCTGTAATGAAGCCGCAATGGCTAAGAGTAAGAGTGCAATAGAATCAGGACCACCACTGAGTGCGATGAGCACATCGTTGTTTTGAAGTTGCTCTCGAACCGTCGAGACAAGTTGATGTCTTCGAATCGTTAAGGGGACGTTTGCGGTCATCATGGTGTTGAAACACTGCATGGTTCCAGAACTGAAATGCCATGCATGTAGGGTTGCAAACACGTTGGAATGTTGACAGAACCATCTTGTTGTTGGTGCATTTCAAGAAGTGGAATAAGAATGCGTGGGCTTGCGAGGACCGTATTGTTCAGTGAATGTGCAAACACCGTTTGCCCATCCTCATCACGGTAACGCATGTTTAGTCGCCGACACTGGTAATCGTAGAGTCGAGATGCAGAGTGCGTTTCTCCCCAGCCTCCACTTGGCTTTCCATTTGCATCGAGTTCGCCTCGCGCTGGCATCCAGCACTCGATGTCAATCATGTCAGCATTTTTCGCACCTAAGTCCGCTGTACAACATTGGAGCAGCCGATACGGTAACTCAAGTTGTTGCAAGAGTGACTCAACGATTCCAATCATCTCTTGGTGCCATTGTCGACTTTCTTCTTCATCTGCTTTGCAAATAATGACTTGCTCAACCTTGTCGAACTGGTGAATTCTATACAGTCCTGCAGTATCCCGACCTGCTGCTCCCGCTTCGCGTCTGAAGCAGGTTGAAACTGTCGCCATCTTAAGGGGTAGTTTTGAAGCGTCAAGAATCTCATCGGCATACATGCCCATAAGTCCGACTTCTCCAGTGCCTGCAAGGAAGAGGTCATGACCCGAACCTCGATTCGATTCCTCAATGTGGTACGCCTGATCTCTTCCCGATGGAAAGAAGCCTGTCCCTACCATACATTCTTCTCGAAGGATGACAGGTACAGACATCGGTGTGAATCCATGCGTATTCGTTATACAGTCAAACGCGAACCGTAAAAGTGCTTGGTGCAATCGCATGCCATGACCGACGAGCATGTAATGTCGAGTTCCAGCCATTTTTACGCCACGTTCAAAATCAGCTAGGCCGAGTTCATCTACGAGTTCTAGATGTGATTTGGGTTCAAATCCTCTGTTCTGTTCAAACGATTTTGTGACATCATAAGAGTCAGTAGACCAAGTCTTTGTTTGTACGTTGTCCTCGGCAGATGTGCCTAGAGGGACATCTGCATCTGGAGGTTGAGGGATATGCAACAGAAGTTCGTTCCAATTAGGATCAATTTCTGCAATCGCATGATCTAATGATTGAATTTCACTTTTTAACTCGCTTGGCTTCGCTTCTAACTCTTCAAGTTGAGTATCGATCTCGGCCCGCTCTTCTTCATTTGCACTTTTACGTTTGCCTTTAAGTTGTCCAATCTGTGGACCTATTTCTTTCGAAATTTTCTTTTGTTCAGCTCGTAAATCTTCACGTTGTTTTGTGAGCCGACGCTTCTGTTGATCTAAATCAAGGAGTGCATTGATATCAACATCGATATTTTTTGCCGATGCACCATCAATAAATCGTTGTGGATTTTCTCGAAGTAACTTGATGTCAATCATCTGAGTGGTTGGTCCTATTCGTGTTCGCCTGGGGGTTCCGCCCAGTGAAGTTTATCAACAAGAGTGTTCCAATACGTCATTGCAGGATTTAAAACAAGAGAAAGTGTGTTCGTGGATTGGCGTACAGTTAATTTCATGCCCTCTGCAAGGGTGCAGTGTACGTTTCCATCGATAACAAGGGATGTCCCCTCATTCGCCTGTATGATCTCGACCGTCACGACATTGTGCGCATCAAGGATAATGGGTCGAACAGCGAGTGAGTGAGCTGCAAGTGGAGTGAGTACAAACGCTTTTGCAGATGGGTCAACAATTGGTCCTCCAACTGAAGCGTTATGCGCGGTAGAGCCAATCGGTGACGATAAGATGATGCCATCTCCTCGGATTGAAGGTGCTGGCACATTATTGATCGATAGACCGAGTGTTAGGATGCGAAAGGGGGTGCCCGCAGCAATCATCACTTCATTCATTGCAATTGCAGGAGGTCCATCATCAACAGCGGCCTCGAGGAGCATGACTTCCATGACTCTTGGTTCACCTGCAAAGATTGAATGGCGGTGTTCAATGAGAGATTTAGCGTCGAATTTTGCGAGAAATCCGAGGTGTCCGCTGTTTACACCAACAAGAGGGATGTCATAACCAGAGACGATCCGCCCATGATGAATCAACGTACCATCACCACCGATAGCGATGGCGATGGTCGCATCTTCGAGGTTTTCTTCGTCGCCCTCTAAGAATGTCACGACATCAGAAAGTCCTTCATGGAGTTGAGAGACAATCGATGAGACTGATGGGTGATTTGTTTCACCGAGGACGATCACGTTGCATGCAGACATTTGAGCGTATTGTACTCATAGGTACGATGCACTGTGTCAGAAGTAACGAATTGTGCTCATCCAACTAAACCCTTTGTGAGCCGCATAAATGCAGTCTCAAGGTTGATTTGTTCCCCTTGCATCAAGGTCAGCCGAAATCCTTGGGCAATCAACCTATTCGGGATCTCACTTTGATCGAGGGTTGAGTTTGCATCTATCGTGATGTCAATACGATCTGTTCCATTCTCAGAGACGACATCCACACTCTTGATTCCATCGACGGTTCGAAGCAACGTGGCTGCATCTTCACTACGTTCTGTAAGTTCGATATGGATGACTTGCCCGACCTCTGCTTGCTTGAGAATATCGTCTACCTTTCCAGAGAAAAGGAGTTTTCCTTGTTCAACAATCCCAACACTGGTGCATAACTCTGCGAGTTCATGCAGAATATGTGAACTAATGAGGATGGTTTTGCCCATGCGGTGGAGTTCTTTTAGCAACTCACGAATCTCAATTCTTGCTCGCGGGTCAAGTCCCGATGCTGGCTCATCAAGAAGAAGTACTTTTGGATCGTGTAGCAGAACACGAGCGATAGATAACCGTTGACTCATGCCACGACTGAGTCCTGAAACTTGAGCGTTTGATTTGTACTGAAGTTCAGTTAACTCAAGTACATCACCTACTGCAAGAAGTCGCTCTTTCCCTTGAAGCCCATAACATGTTGCGAAGAAATCTAAATATTCTCGAACAATCATGTCATCGTACGAGCCCATAAAATCAGGAACGTACCCAATGATTGGGCGAATCTCAGGGTTCTGATACCCGACTACTTTTCCATCGATTCTCGCCTCGCCCCAAGTGGGTTTAAGGAGGGTGGATAAAATTTTGATGGTAGTTGTTTTGCCAGCTCCATTAGGTCCAATGAAACCGTAGCATTCACCTGCATCGATTTGAAGATTCAAATTATCAAGCGCGACGAGTTCGCCATATTTTCGTGTCAGATTTGTTGTTTGAATCATTGAAATTCACCTAACGGATAAATCCATCGTACAAATGTTTCACCACTACTCTCTTTGATTTCCTCACCATCAAGTGAGATTGGTACCGGAATAGGAGAATTTGGGATGAAACCCATCACAATGATACACGGCTTTCCGAACCACTCAGCAAAATCGAGAGACCGCCCTCCCAATCGAGTTGTGAGGAATGACTTCGGACTTTGTTTTGATTCGGCACGTTTTAGATAGGATGGTGGTTCCAAAACAGAGAATAGCGAGAGCATTTCGAACTGTTTTCGCCAGAGTCTTTTTGGTTGCACTCTAAGGTCGATAAGACGCTTATCAGTTTCACCCGGCTGATATCGATTTTTCATCGTTGCAGTGAGCGACGCTTCGGAAGTTGCTTGCAAAGTGGAAAGATCGATCGACTCACCACTCTCCCAAGAGGGTATTCTCCATGCAAAACCTTGGTTTAAGTTCCGACCACTATCCCGCATAGAGACCCATGGTGCTTCCATTTGGTTTTGGTACTTCCCTAGAGCAGGAATGGCGTGTTGTAGATCAGTAATCCAAATGATTGTGACATCTTTAATCGCTTGTGACGCGTGGTTGATAATCGAACCCTCAAGCGTACCAATCGAGTGTGCCATTGGTTGCCAACTTGGTTCGTCATGGAGCGCGACTCGAATGAGGGAATCATAAAACGGGTGGTTCATCCCTCCAAGCCAATCGAACGTATAGTTCGAGGTCGTTGCTCGTGATGGCTGGTCGAACGAGTCTGGAACATGTTCAAGATTTACAGCAACTTCCCGATGATCGACAAATTGTGATAACGAGTCAGAATCTGAAGTAGCCCATGGAACAAGCAAGTTTTCTTCATTTCCATCAAGCGAGACCAATGTGTTTTGAAAAGAGGGGAGAAATATGGAACACCAGCCAGTTACTCTCTGTGCATTACCGCCAAAGATATGATCCACGATTGATACGTGTTTCAATTGTGTTTTTACTGAAGAATTCGCACCGGCTAACCCCCATGTGATGAAAGTGAATGTAAGAGCAACAGTTGCAAACAGAGCCCATGACCAACGCTGTTTTTGTTTTTTTCGCAGAATCAAAAAGCATATTGGACCGCTGCATAAAAAATAGAGGAGAACAATGATAAAAATCGTTCCTAGGCGGCCACTCGCTGTTGTCGACATCGCAATTTCTTGAGCGACTAAACGTTCGGTGTCAAGTGTTGTTTGTGTCGGAATTGAAAATGAAAGTTGATTGTCTTCTTTCAAACGTGTAACAACGTGTTGTGAAGGTGTGTCACCACGTTTTCCCAAAATGCGGTTCCAGAATACATCTGTTTCTGGCAAACCAACTGAAGCGAGTTGCCCACTAGCAAGATCAACTCCAATGATAGAAACTGCGCCAAAACCAAAGGTGCCTTGGATTGCAAATGTTTGTCCGCGATTCGTTTTGGCAAGTGGTACGCGTAAGGAATCCCCAAACGTAACTTCCTCCGGAAACGTCCGTACTGTGAGTTCCACGAAAGGCCAATCTTTGTTTCGACCAAGGATGTTAGAAAAGGAACTAAGTGAAACTTGCTCGATGTCGTGCTCGATGCCACCAAACAAGGTTGAAAGCGGTCCTTGTTCGGAACCAAGATTCCAAAAGTCACCAATTGTTGGAAGCGAGATAATGAAATGTCCTCCTCGCTCTATCCAACGTATCAATGCCTTTTCTTGGTGATACGTAAATTGTGGTGGCGTGTCAGCCCAAACAATTGCATCAAGCGAGTCGAGGCAAGGCCAGGCATCAGGCAAGTCTTTGAGTTGAAGCCCCGATAGAATGATGGACGATTCTGGCTTTACATCACTGGGTTGAAATGGTTGGTACCCCTCTAAACCTAACCTGCGCGAACCAAAAACCGCAATGCATCCGGTATTTTTCTTGTGTTGTACTGCTCCGATTGACGTAGATGAAAACTGGGTTGATGCAAGTTCACCTTGCGGTTCGCCATCTATCCATTCTCGCAATCGAATAGTCCAACGTGTTGATGCTGTTGCCCACGGTTCTACTGGTGCATAAAGCCAAACGTTCGTTTCTCCATTAGGCGCAAGTGTGATTGGCTTACCCCACATGACGGTGTCACCATCTCCATCGGGTACTTCCCACTGTACCCAAGCAGAAGTCGCTTCATCTTTGGAAGAGGTAAGCGTGATTTGTAGTGGGGTGATTTCATTTGTATTCCACGTGTTACCCACTCCCAGAGCGTTCGGTGTGATGACAAAATCCTCAGCTACGCCCGCAGTCAGCGCAATGAGAATTGTAAGCACACTGCACACAGCATTACGCATGAATCGTTGCGAAGGCCTCTAATATGGCGGCTTGAGATAAAATGCCTCTATGGAAACATGAAATCTCAAACTTTTCATTTGGGGCATGGATGAGGTCATCATCTAACGAGAAGCCGACCATAACAGCATCAACTCCAAGGATTTCCTGAAACTCTCCAACAACAGGGATTGAACCGCCAGTACCAATCAACACAGTTGGATTTGGGAAAATGCTCGAAAGGGCACTGCTCGCAGCTGAAAGCCAAGGCGATTCAGTGGGGACTGCAATCGCGGGCGCTACACCAAACTTCTTGATCTCCCAACGGCACCCTTCAGGTGTTCGCTCTTCTAGAAATGCGATGAGTGCTTGTTGAATTGCTTCCGGCTTTTGATGAGCGACGAGTCGGCAACTAATCTTCGCCATGGCAGTTGCTCCTATGACAGTCTTTGCGCCTTCACCAGTGTAGCCAGCCCGCAATCCATTGATATCACACGTTGGTCTTGACCATAATCGTTCAAGAGTGGTATACCCTTTTTCTCCAAATGTGGCATTTGCACCTGAACTTTCAAGAAGAACGGAATCCGCATCCCCAAGAGCATTCCACTGTTCAACTTGTTCAGATGTAACTGTCTCGACATCGTCATAAAAGCCATCAATCATGACTCTGCCATCACCATCGTGCAATTGCCCTAGAATTTCTGTGAGTGCATTTGCTGGATTAACAACTGCTCCACCATAACCACCACTATGTAAATCATGGGATGGTCCATGTAATGTTGCTTCAATGTAGACCAACCCTCGCAGTCGACTGGTAATCGCAGGTGTATCCCTATCCCACATGCTTGTGTCGCACACGATGCACGTGTCAGCTTTCAGTGATTCCTTGTGTTCCTGTAGAAATGGAACGAGTGATTCGCTGCCGCTTTCTTCTTCGCCCTCGAGAAGAATAACGACTCGTACGGGCAGGGTGCCGTGTTGCAACTTCCACGCTCGTATTGCTTCGACAAAAGTCATCAGTTGACCTTTATCATCAGCAGCGCCTCGCGCGACGATTCTCTTTCCCTTTGGTCCATCAACAACGTCTGGTTCAAAGGGAGGGCTGTTCCATTCTTCTAGTGGCTCTGGTGGCTGCACATCATAATGACCGTAGTACAGTACTCTTGGAGCATCCGGACCCGCTGTGTCATCTGTCGCAACGACCATTGGATGCCCAATTGTGTCATGAAGCGTTGCTTCAAGTCCGATGGATTGTAACTCTTGCGTGATAAACTCAGCACATCGACGGACATCAGGGGCATACGCAGGGTCAGTGCTTACACTCGGGATACGTAGAAAAGCTTGGAGTCGAGCAATTGAATCCTCGATTCCTTCATCGATCGCGTTTAGCACACGTTCTAACTCCTTCGTACGGGTTACCACATCAGACATGTTGGGACCTCATAATCTTCATTTTCTACAGCACACGTCACAATGCCATCATCAATTGCAACAACAAGTGGTGTCCCGACAATCCAGTCGGGTCCAACCGCTAACTCTGTTTTCGCGCAATCGAAACATGGGTTTTCAAATGCGCCATCACGATTAAAACC
>CAZVAE010000045.1:0-9934 GCA_964624985.1 uncultured Isosphaeraceae bacterium
TTTGCTTATCTTTTATAGTCCAATTACGATAGATATTGTTTGCCACAGACTTTTCAGGCGAATCCTTAGCGATCAAGGTGACTGGGTTGACCCCAATTTTTTCAAGCAATTCTTGAAAAGTCATAATGTTTGCTATCACACCAATCGAACCTGTAATAGTTGTTTCTTGCGCGATTATGTGATCAGCATTACAAGAAATGTAATACCCGCCAGATGCAGCAACACCGCCGTAACTTGCGACAATCGGAATGTTCGCTTCTTTGATCCGTTGAATGTAATGCCAAATTTCATCCGATGCAGTAACTCCACCACCCGGAGAATTTACACGAAGTACAACCGCTTTAATGTTACTGTTTTCTAAAACATCAGTGACCGCTTGGTGCATATAGGATGCATTAGCATCGTCAATCACTCCTGATATATGGAGAACAGCAATCGTGGAAGAACTGCCAGTTTGGGATGTTGCAACATCAACGATGCCATTGTCTTCATTTGCAGCTGCGAGCGTAGCAAACCCCGCAACTAAACCAACTAAGAATACGAGTGAAAAAATAAAGATCGCTGCAAGGAATGCAACAAATGATCTAAACCCCCCGGTAGAAGCTACGACTTTAATCGTCTGTGGTGCCTTTTCTGTCATCTTCATCTATCTCCTTATTGAATTACAAGTATTGTAGAGCACTTTTAAAGATAACTACAGATTACTGCGGAACTTCTTGTTTTCTTACAATGACAGTTGCATCGTGTCCATTTAAGTAGGCTTGATCAAAGAAAACTAATGGTGTAAGTGTAAATGCGAACTTTAAAATCTCATTTGTTTGGAAGCGACTTGCAGGAGTTAGGTCTTCTGTTTTAGGATCACGCCAACTTTGATCGGATAGAAAGTTGAATCCAATTCCAACGTTGCATCTCTGAAACAGCTCTGCAATCAACCGTACTGCTTGCTCTTGTGTCATTGCGTTTAGGGTTCCAGAACAAACAATCCAGTCGGAAATTGGGACACAAGTTGTGTTCCCAACGACATCAAGTACTGAAAAAGTACATCTAGGAATTTCTCTTACATTCGCTGTACGTATCATTTCTCCCATTGCATCGATACCGTGAAATGTCTCAAACTCAACCCCGCAACTGGTGAGATAAAATGCGAAATCTCCTATCCCGCAACCAACGTCTACGATAGTCGTACTAGTAAAATCAATTGCGTCCTTGAATACTTTGAATCTTTTTTTCTGTCCTACTTTTGAACGCCATAAAGTTGATTCAAACGTTCCGCCATGCTGTTTTACAGCTTCTTCGTATGGTGTTAAATAATCTGGAGTCGGTTCCATTGTCACGACTATACGTGACGCTGTCTTTGGAGGCGAGAGTGGACAGGCATCAACAGTTGAGAAATTGCGTCGAAGAATCGATTGGTAAGACGCGTGTACTCTGGATACAAGGCATCGCTTTCGCTTTCAATTGTTGTTCCATCGATACCCACTTCAGATAACGTTCGAGCATCATCCTCAATCCAAGCAGAAATAGTATCTCTTTTACATTCTGGGTGGAATTGAACTGCGTAGGTGTTTAACCCCTTTTTCCACGCTTGAATTTCGCAGTTTTCATTTGATGCAAGGATCGTTGCTCCATCTGGGAGCGTGCTAACTTCCCAATGGTGCCACTGGAACTGAATACCTTCCCACGGTTGCCCTGCAAACAGAACATCTTCTCTGCCTTCAGGTGACAGTTTGAGTTGGTACCAACCCATTTCAGCATTGGAACATGGTGCTAGATCTCCACCAAGTGCTCTTGCTAAGAGTTGAGAACCTAAGCAAATGCCAAACACTGGAATTTGCTTAGTGTCTGCTTCTAACAAAAGTTTTAACTCCTGTTCGACCCACGCTTCATTGCAATCAGGCGCTTGAGGCCCTCCGCAACTGATGACACCATCAATCTCATCGAGATCCTGAGGCAATTCTTCACCATGGTGAACTCTTACTGTTTGCAACCGATGCCCATCTTGGAGAAGTCTTTCTCCAAGTCGATCGGATCCAGTTAAGTTGCTGTGTTCAATAATGAGGATAGACATCGATACAAATCTGCTTTCTTCGCTTCACTAGGTTGTGAGTACTGCTGGTGATTCACAAGGAGTTGATTGTAGAATTTTTGAAGCTGTTGTTGCAATAGTGTGTGTATCAATACCAGCTTCTTCAAGTTGTTCTTTTCTCGATCCATGACCAATAAACCGATCAGGCAATCCAAGCGAAGTGATGAGAGTCGTGTGGCGCCCTCGTCGTACTGCTTCCTCAATGACTGCTGAGCCAAATCCTCCGATAAGAGAGTGGTCTTCCACGGTGATTATTGGAATTGACACAGATAACAATTTCTCGATGAGTTCGCCATCAACTGGTTTAGCGAAACGACCATCGTATACATCGATTGCTTCAGCATCGACTCGATTCGCAGCTTCAAGTGCGTCTATTGCCGTTGTGCCGTATGCAAGAATTGCGAGTTTATGATTTTTTGAATCGTGAATTTGGTGAGCTTTGCCTAACTCAAAATCTGGAACATGTTGGTCATGGCCTTTTTCTTTAACCGTATCTCTTGGATACCTGATTGCCGTGAGGCCATCATCGTAGGAATGCATGAAATCTAAGCCTAACTTTAAGGTTTCTTCATCCATTGCAGCAAGCAGGACACTTCCTGGAAGAACTCGTAATAGAGAAATATCGCAAAAGCCATGATGTACTGCACCATCTCCTCCGACTAGACCTGCTCGGTCTAGACATAGACGAACTGGTAATCCTTGAAGAGAAACTTCTTGAAACGCTTGATCAAATGCACGTTGTAGAAAAGTGGAATAAACAGCGAAGAAGGGTTTGCATCCAGTTTTTGCCATACCTGCGAGCATATCGAGTGTATGTGATTCACATATTCCTGTATCCCATGCTCGCTTTGGAAACGTTTCAATTGCTTTTGCAACTCCGGTTCCATCTGGCATCGCAGCAGTTGCGACTACGACTTTTTCGTCTCGCTTCATCAACTCAATCATTGCATCTGAAAATGCAGTTGTAAATGATCTACCTGAGGATTGTACTTCGACCGAACAATCATTTACTTTAAATGGTTTGGGAGAATGGAATGCTGTCGCATCGCTCTCGGTATAGTTGAACCCTTTGCCTTTGACAGTGTGTGCGTGCAGTAATAACGGGCGATCAACGTCTCGTACTTCGACCATCATTTCAATCAGTGATGGCAAATCATGTCCATCAACAGGACCGACAGACAGAATTCCAAAATGCTCAAACCATGAATCTTCAAATATCGCATCTTTTAACATTTCTGTCATACGATGTGACATGTCTTCTAACAGTGACCCTCCGGGTAATCCCTTCATCATACTTTTAGCTGCTCGTTTCATCGAACGGTATGTTGATCCAACTCGAAGGTGATCGAAATAATCTGCAATAGCTCCCTGTGGGCGAGCGATACTCATGCCATTATCATTGAGAACAATTAGAAGTTGTCTCTTAAGCGTGCCGGCGTTGTTCAGACCTTCCATGGCAACGCCATTCACAATACTTGCGTCTCCAACAAACGCAACAACTCGGCGACCTTCGCGATTTGTTTCTGGTTCATATGACTCGCCATTGAGCAAATCACCCCGTGCCATCCCAACGGCTGTAGAAATTGCTGTGCCTGCATGACCGACAGAAAACAAATCTATTGGGGATTCGTCAGGAGATGGGAAACCAGACATTCCACCTCTTTGTCTGAGTTTTCCAAATAGTTTCTGTCTACCAGTCAGAAGTTTATGTGGGTAGCATTGATGGCCAACATCAAACAGTAGTCGGTCTCTGGAAAAATCAAACACATAGTGAAGTGCGATGAGTAATTCCACTACGCCAAGATTCGGCGCAAGGTGACCACCAGATTGTTTGACTTGTTCACAAATGAGGGTTCGCATTTCGGTTGCAAGTTCGGGCAACTTTGCAATTGGGATGCTGCGAAGGTCTTCGGGTGTTTGAATTGTAGAAAGCAAGGGTGTCTGCATTGTTCAAAGTACGTATTGTATGCTTATCGCGTTCGGTGAGCCATCCAAAGATTGAAAGAACGAAGAGTTTCTCCACGTTCACCAAGCACGTTTAGTGCAGCATCGGCCTTCTTTTGAAGTAATTTCACAGCTTCAATAGAAGCGTCTATGCCAATTGTGCCCGGATATGTCGTTTTTCCTGCACGTGCATCTTTTCCAGTCGTCTTTCCAACATGATCGGTCTCACCTTGATTGTCGATAAGATCATCGATGATTTGGAACATAAGTCCAACAGATTCTCCAAATTCATGAATGGCTTTGTATTGTTTTTCTGAGGCATTTCCACTGATTGCACCCATTTCACAAGCGCATGTAATAAGAGATCCTGTTTTATGTTTGTGCATCAACTCCAAGCACTCTACTTGAGTTAGCGCTGGATTAAATCCACCTAGAGTATCGTAAACTTGACCAATCACCATTTCTGAAGTCGCAGATGCAAGTCTTTGAATGAGTTTTACTTTTTGTTCCGAGTCGAGTGGGCATTTTGTAAGTTTGTCGAAGGCGAGAGGAAGTAAAAAGTCACCAGCGAGCAGTGCCATTGCTTCACCAGCGTGCATATGTAAAGTTGGCTTACCTCTTCTGAGAGTATCATTGTCAAGCGCTGGCAAGTCATCATGGACCAAGCTGAAACAGTGAATACACTCAACCGCAACCGCAGCATCCATCGCAGCTTCTTGAGTCCCGCCAACCGCTTCTGCACATAAAAGCGTGAGTGCTGGCCGAACGCGTTTCCCTCCCTGAACAAGAGCATAGTGAGCCGCATCATGTAGATGAGAAGGCAATGGCACACTTTGAAGCCAATCATTGAGGTGTGTTTCTACAGAATGAGCAGTTTCAAGAAGAAATTTGGGCGGAGTTTGTGCAGAAGCCATATTCACTCAACAGATTGTACGCTCAAATCCTACAATCTACGAATGCAAACTGAAGTAATGCAAGATATATCAACGCTCATCGACAAGGGTGGGTACGTTATGGTGCCACTGCTCGTCTTGAGCATTATTAGCGTAACCTTGATTATTGAGAGGTGTTGGTTTTGGCTTCTCGTAGGTGGACGCGGCTCGATGCGTAGAGTTGAAAAGTTAAACTCACTTCTTCGTGACGGTCAATTTGAAGCATCAAAAAAAATGGTAAAACGTGATACATCCCCGTACGGTTGTGTTGCTAAAGCGTTGCTTAATGAAGGATCAAGTGATGCTGTGGCGATGGAAGCAGTGGAAATGCAAAGACCAAGAATCGACAGGTTTATGGTCGCACTTTCAACAATCATTACAGCAGCTCCACTTCTTGGAATTCTTGGAACGGTCCTTGGAATCATCCAGTCATTTCGTTTGCTCGGAGAGCAAGCAGTATTGACTGACCCATCAGATGTTGCGGGAGGAATCGCAGCAGCGCTACTTACAACTGCGCTTGGATTAATCATTGCCCTTGTAACCCTTTTTCCTTACATGCTGTTTAAGGGATGGTCTAATCGTGCGATTGGACGACTTGAAGCAATCATTGCTGCTGCACAACAAGGAACCCACTCATGATTGGATTTATGTTTGCATGCATCGCTGGAATTGCGATTCAAGATGATTCATTGCAGGCGAAGAGTGATGCTTCAAATTTATGGACGCGCAAAACGACAGGAGAACACGTTATTTCCATTGAACTTGTCTCTCGTAAATATGTTGCAGAAGGAAAGCCAGAGTTATGGCTCGTTGGTGTTGCACATATTGCTGACGCATCTTTTTACAACGATGTTAGCGAATTACTCGACGAGATGGATATTGTGTTGTACGAGTCTGTCCGACCAACAGGTTCAAGAGCACCAAGTGGTATCACAGATCAAGAAAAAGTTGACTCCACTCGTTTGTCGATGGAGTTTGTAGCGGATGTTGCCCAACAAATTGCTGAGCAGAACAGAGAAATCCCAACTCAACTTCGTGAACTTTTTATTGAAGTGCAATTGAAGGACGCTCGCTTGGCAAGTTTTGTGGAAGATGCATCAGTAGACGCATGGGGCAGACCCTATTCTCTTCAGATTAACAACGAAGAAAACTCGATTTCGTTTTGGTCATTTGGTTCGGACGGCGTTGCAGGCGGTGAAGGTTCGGCGTCAGATCTTATTGTGACTCGGGTTATTGTATTCAATGACGAAGATGAACAAACACTTGAAGAGAGTAGTATTCAAGAAGGAATGGCAGATGTTCTTGGTTTAGAGTTTCAACTCGATGCGCTGTCATACGAAAATCCGAATTGGTTCTGTAGCGATTTAACAATCGGAGAAGTTGAACAAAAGTTAGAAGAAAGAGGCGGGAATCCTGACATCCTAAAGTCAATTACAGGAGAAGCATTTACAGCAAAAATTGCATCTGGCATGATGAAACTAATCCCAATGCTGGACATGTTGACAGGTGGAGGAGTTCAGGAAACTGCTCGCTTGTTACTAATTGAGATATTGACTATGCCAGATACTGACACGTTACTTGAAGGTATTGAGCCAGAACTCGCTGAAGTTATTATTGTCGATCGAAATACAGAAGTGCTTAAAGATATCGCTGCAACGATTGAAATCGTAGAAGAAGTTTCCTCAATAGGGATACTCTACGGGGCAGGTCACATGGTTGATTTTGAGAGACGTTTAGGGACGACCTTCGGTTATGTTCCAGTTGAAGAAAAGTGGTTTGTAGCGATGAGCGCGAATCCAGAAGAGTCATTCCTAGATGCAGCAGATATGCGTCGCATGCAGTTTATGTTGAGATATCAAATGCATAAAGCAAATCAAGAATAATCACGGATCAACTTGATTAATCTACTGTATGTGAAAACTCGCTTGCAGGAGTATCACCAACTGGTTTTGCTTTTGGAATCCAGAGTTGTTGGTCCAGAAGTTGCTCGATGTCAACAGCTTCAACAGATCCGTCAGCGAAACCGACTGCTGGCATTCCTGTGAATCTACCTAGTGGTGCGAACGAATCAAACCTTGATTCGATTTCGTTTCCTGGTTGAACAACCCACTTTGGTACTCGTGCAAGAACGCTCGGGGTTGCAAGGAATGAACCCGGAGTATCATCGTCGAGCTGATAGTACATCCCCGGTCTCGCATAAAAAGAACTGCAAAAAATGATAGTTTGATCTGCCCTTGGTATGCTTGATGCACTTTTTGCGACAACATTCATCCGCTCGCCATTTGTTAACACGACAGACTGGAAAGTCGTAAAGGGGCGACCTGTATGAGCATCCATAGTTTGCCAACCACCAATGTAGTACCCGTTGTACCCGAACGCTGGTTGCGTTGCAACAATATCTGCATACTCTCTCAAATCTCGGCTTACCCATTCATCCGTGTCTCTATAGAAAAGTATTGAACGCCAATCGTAATCAAAATAATCGAGCAATCGAAAAGTCCATGGGCCGGCATAGTTTGGCATTT
Organism: uncultured Isosphaeraceae bacterium; assembly: GCA_964624985.1. Taxonomy (GTDB): domain Bacteria; phylum Planctomycetota; class Phycisphaerae; order Phycisphaerales; family SM1A02. The sequence goes on from CAZVAE010000045.1 coordinate 7,488, forward strand.
CATCTGTGTAAGACGGGGCAGGTGGAACAAGAGATTCGTCTGGGAATGCCCATGCAAGTTCCTTGTAATCTTGGACTTCTGTACTTAGGAATCCAGGGAGTACCTTATCTTGATGATCGCCGATATACATTGTCCATGCTTTCCCAACTTGTGAAAGAAGGTTGAGTTCGCTTAACTTATTCGCACGCATACGCGTTCCACTTAATGCAGGGACAAGAATCGCAATCAAAACTCCAATGATAGCAACAACAACGATGAGTTCGATAATCGTAAAACCGCCAACCCTATTCTTGATCATTGTTGGTGACCTTCAACTGTTAAAGAGGTTTCGGGTGGAGCAATAATCTCAACCGCTTTCTCTCCAAGTTTAGTCTCACCATTTAGTACTCGTTCTTGTAGAGATTTGCACTCTGTTAGTAGACGTTCGAGAATCTCTTCTTCAGGGATATTCGCGACTTTTTCACCTTGCACATAAATGATGCCACGTCTGTCTCCCGCAAACACCGCGACATCTGCGCCTTCAGCTTCTCCAGGACCATTGACAACGCAACCCATCACTGCAACTTTAATCGGTAACTCAATCTGGTCTTGCAATTGATTCCGTACATCATCGACAAGCGAGAACAAATCAACTTGAATTCGTCCGCAACTTGGGCATGCGATAAGCTCAGCGCCAACTCGATCGCGGAGTCCAAGGCAATTTAAGAGTTCTATGCCATCTTCAACTTCATACACTGGATCACTTGCATAGCTAATCCGTATAGTGTCACCAATTCCTTGAGAGAGTAGTGAGCCAAGTGCAGATATAGAACGTATCGAACCAGTCTCTCTTGGCCCAGCGTGAGTGACGCCTAGATGCAGTGGGTAATCAAATCGTTTTGATAGTTCTGTATAAATGTCAATGACATGTCGAGCATCCATCAATTTTGCACTTAAACAGATGTCATGAAAATCTCGAGCATCAAACACGTCTAAATATTCTTCCACTTTAGCAATCATCATTGCAAGAAGGTGCCCATGAGTTCGATCAGAGAAGAAAAGACTGAGCTCTTCTTGTCTTTTTTGCTTATCTTTCCGTTCAACAACCGAACCCTCGTTCACTCCTATTCGAATTGGGATGTTTGCATCTTTGCACGCATCAATGACGGCATTGACTTGTTCGATATCTCCAATGTTTCCAGGATTTAAACGTATTTTTTGAACGCCCGCCTCAACTGCCTCAAGTGCTCTTTTGAAATGGAAGTGAACATCAGCAACAATTGGTACATCAACGGCAGTAAGAATCTCTTTTAGAGCCGCAGTATCTTTTTTTTCTGGGACCGCGACTCTGACAATATCTGCTCCAGCATTTGAAAGTTTTTGAATCTCCGCAATACAGGCATCAATGTCATGTGTATACCCGGAAGTCATTGATTGCACAGAAACAGGAGCATCTCCTCCAATCAAGATATTTCCAACTCGAACCTGTTTCGTTTTCCGACGTTTCATATACACATTTTAGTCAGATTAACGAAGAGTGGGAGTATCACACTTCGTAGAGCTCTAATTCCATGACACCACCTTCGATGAGAAGGTCCTCAATTGGTGTGCCTTCTGGAATGACCATACCGCTTAATGTTTTTACTTTCACTTGAGGATTATCTTTTTCGTGTTCTTCAAGAGCAGTTTCAAGTGTAGTTCTGACCTCATCCTCAAGTGTTTTCCAACCCATTCTTCCTTTGCACTTCGGAAATGTAGAACAGCCAAGCCATGGTCCTCGTTTGCCACTCCGTAAATTCATTGGGCTTTCGCACTTTTCGCACTTCAGAGATTCAATGAGAAGAGGTGGAGGGGTTGGATATTTAATCCCACCTTTTTTATCTAAATTTACAACTGTTTTCACATCTGGGTAATTGATTGATGCTAAAAATGGTCCGAATCGCCCTGTGCGTTTTTCCATTGCAGAGCCATCTTCAGGGCAAGCAACGTCAACTCTTTCTGGCAACGTCGGCCGACCTTGCCTGTCGATCGGTGCAGCGTATTTACAATCGGGGTAACTCGCGCATGTTAAAAAACGTCCATTCTTTCCAAAACGGTATGCAGTTTTACTTCCACATTCAGGACACTTGTAAATGGCTGGTTGCATCTCTGCTTTTGCATGAGACATTTCTTCATACGCGGTTTCGAGCCGCTTACTAAATCGACCATAAAAGTCATGCAACATTGCAGTCCACACGACATCTCCATCTGCAACTTTATCTAGGCGATCTTCTAGGGAGCGAGTGTAATCAACCCCCATCAGAATTGGAAACGCTTCAATCAGTTTTTCGGTGACAACTTCTCCCAAGTCAGTCGGGTGGAATGATCGTTCGAGTTTCTCAACATAGTTTCTATTTTGAATTACATCGATAATGGATGCGTATGTGGAAGGTCTTCCAATCCCTTCAGCTTCTAACTTTTTGATGAGG
>CAZVAE010000046.1:0-4517 GCA_964624985.1 uncultured Isosphaeraceae bacterium
CCGATTGGTACGTTTGACCCAGATGACGTCCATACCCCCTCAATTTTCGTCAATCGAATCGTAAAGACTACATCTGAAAAGCGCATCGAACAGCGAACCGTCAAAGAGGTGTAAAATGCGGTCCGATAGCACTTTGACCCAAAAAAACAGTCATATTTATTCCCGACGTGCGTTGAACTACCCAACAAGAACGGTCGAGAAGAGTATTTCTAACCTATATATATTGCACACCGTGCTAAGAGAAGGAAAAACACATATGTTTGCACTAACATCTCGCTTTACAGCCATATTGGTTCTCATACCAACCTTTATTGCATTATGGATGCCCAACTCTACGTATGCCCAAATGGAATATATGGCAGAAGCAATGCAGCCAGAGTACATGTCTCGAGACCTCATCGTTTTCGCTGAAGGATTGAATCTCGATGACACCCAAGAGGTCATCGTCGAAGCAATGTTCGATTCATACGAAGATGATTTTCAAAATGGATGGTCTGCAACCCAAGAGCGCCTCAATCAAATTGCAGAAGAAATACGAGGTAATCCAACTGCATCTACGAAAGAAACACTCGAGCCCGTCTTAGGTGCATTGAGTGATTGGCTCATCGAAAAACGAAGACTTGACGAAGGTCTTCTTGAAAACGTCCAAGCCATTTTGGTCGAACAGCAACGCCTTCTTTGGCCGACTTTTTCGCAACGACTTTATCGAGAAAAGCACATGAGCCGCGGACGGCTCAGTGGCGAATCTGTTGATCTGTTTCAAATTGTGCGAGATTCAGATCTTCCCCCTGCTGCCGAAACGTTAATCAACGATCACCTAGAGGAATATGGAAGTGCCCTTGATCTGGCGATGCGAAATCGAGATGCGATTCTCCGAGGCAATCCTAAGAAATTGTTTGACAATATTCTTTCTGGCAATGCCCAACGTTCCCCAGATTTAGTAGAGGGTTTGATTAAAGCAAGAGTTGAAGTTCGTGATCTCAATGACCGATACATCGATTTGATCAGTTCTTCGTTAAGTGGAAGTGATGCTGAAGATTTCCGACTCCGCGCTCTCAAACGTGGGTACACAAGAATCTACCGCCGCACCCCTGCTCAAAGATTGTTCAGACAAGCTGCTGAACATGAAGCATACGACGAGGGCTTGCGTGCCCAGATTATTCAACTTGAGTTTGGTTACTTGCAAGAGTTAGAAGTAATCAATTTTGAGATTCTTGATAAAACTCGTTCACATGAACCTGCAATGCACTTGCACCGTGAACTCGCAGGTCAAGTACGTAAAGAAGGCGGAACACCGCAGAAGTTAGATGATCCGACCCGAGCGTTGTATAAAGAACGCGAAGAATTAGGCAAACGGTATATTGAAATGTTGCGAGCGCTACTCACAGATGAACAATTCCTAGAACTCGATGGCTCAAGGCGATGGGTTCCTAGAAATGAAATGCCCGTTGACCCTACTGACCCGTCGAGCGATCGTGTAAATTCCATTGATATTAAGAGTGGAAAAATGATCGATATAGAAAAGGCCAACGAAGAAAAAGAGAAGAAAAAACGAGATGCATCTGGGACTTCCAATCAACAAAAAGGTTCTGGAATGCGAGGGCCTGATAGTTAATCGCAGATTGATGACACATTCTTCATGGATCATAACACTGACACATTCGTAGAAAACATTGACATGGGCTCACCACCTGATGCTAAACAATCCTGCATCAATATGGGATTGCGGTGGATTGAACTTGCTCCCGAAGTTGATGAAACCGTCATCGAAATGATTGATGCCGAACTTGCTGTTCGGCTACGTGTTATACCTTTGTTTGTTGAATCAGGAAGAATCCACGTTGCAATGTTAAGCCCAGATGACATTGAGGCCGCTGACCACGTCGCAACATTCACGACTTATCCTGTCACACGGTGTGGGAGGGACGCCGATGTTTTTTCCGAGTTAATGCAGAAGTATTATGGCACGACCGCAGCACGTATGGCGGAAAGTCTTGGCGGGCAATCATCGAATAGTGAATCCAGTGACCATAACATTGATGCCATCGAGGCAGACAACATCTTGGTGATGGCTGAACAGCCCACCCTGATTAACCTAGTCAACCTTCTTCTGTTAGAAGCGATACAACAACGAGCAAGTGACGTTCATATTGAACCCTTTGAGACTGAGTTAAAGGTGAAATATCGAATCGATGGTGTTCTGGCTGAACAGCCACCACCACCCAAACATCTTCAACCTGCGCTTATTGGTCGAATCAAGATCATGTCATCGATGAATATTGCAGAACGGTACGTTCCTCAAGATGGGCACATTGCGTTGCGATTTGAAGGTCGCAAAGTGGACATTCGTGTGTCTACTGTACCGACCCTCTATGGGGAATCCGTTGTCATGCGGATTCTCGACAAAAGCACAATGCCACTAAATTTTGGTTCACTAGGCATGACCTCTGCCATGCAAATGAATCTTGAAAAACTCATCGCAAAACCACATGGATTAGTTCTCGTCACTGGTCCGACTGGTTCTGGGAAGACCACTTCTCTCTACGCTGCACTTAACAAACTGTACGATCCAAGAAAGAAAATTATTACGATTGAGGATCCAGTTGAATACGAACTCAATGGAATCAATCAGATTCCTGTAAATCCAAAACGGGGCCTTTCCTTCGCTGCTGGGTTACGTTCAATCTTACGTCAAGACCCGGACATCGTGTTTGTAGGCGAGATTCGAGATGGCGAAACTGCAGACATCGCAATACGTTCAGCACTGACAGGTCACCTCATTTTCTCCACTATTCATACAAACGACGCAGTCAGTTCAATTGGCCGATTGATTGATATGGGCGTTGAGCCCTACCTCGTAGCGTCAGTCCTTGAAGGTGCACTTGCTCAGCGGCTTGGTAGAAGGATATGTGACGACTGTAAAACTCAAGTCCCTTTATCTGAAGATTTGTCCCACCGATTAACCCCAGAAGAACGACAACTATTCTCTAGCGGGATGTGGCAAGGAAGAGGGTGTGCAAAATGCAGTAACTCTGGCTTTAAGGGACGAGTTGGTTTCTTCGAACTTGTCGTCATTAATCCAGCGCTGCGTTCTGCGATTTCTGAAAATAAAAACTCAACAGAACTTGCTTCAACATTGTTATCGTCGCATATATCAATGCGAGAAGATGCCATTGCAAAAGCATCAGAAGGCATTACGACAATTGGAGAAGTTCTCCGTGCAACCCAAGACACCGATGGTGACTTTTAACAGCAATCGCGTGTAACAGATGCCTGACTTTCGATTTCAAAGTGTGACAAATAGTGGCGAAGTTCGTAGTGGCGTACTCAAAGGTCGAGATCGAGCAGACGTTGTTCAACAACTGAGTAGCCGTGGCGAAACCGCCACACAGGTGAACAAGGTTAAACAGAGTGAAAAAATTAGTTCTTTAGCAGGACCTCGAAAGCGACGAATATCTAGAACAGAAATGTCGACCATGATTCGCGAACTTGCGACTGCGCAAGAAGCAGGCCTGCCGCTCATGCAAGCGTTGCGAACAATTCGAAGGCAAGCATCTCCTGCTGTAGGTGAAGTTCTTGATCATTTTATTCAAGGTGTCGAAGCTGGCGATCCTCTCTATAAGACAGCAGCAGAATGGGGCGACCCTTTTGATGATTTAATCGTAGGCATGCTCCGCGCTGCCGATGCTTCAGGGCAAATGAGTACGATTCTCCACCAACTTGCAGACTTGATGGACCGCTCGCTCGAATTGAGGCGAGAGTTACTCGGAGCCATCATGTACCCTGCGATAATTGCAGGACTGATTGCAATTAGTGGCATTGTTCTTGTCACAGTCCTCGTCCCTCGGCTAATCGAGCCCCTTGCTGGTCAGATGGCCTTGCCATGGCCGACAGTGATTGTCATGGGCTTTGCAGATTTCTTTTTCAATTGGTGGATTTGGATTATTGTTGGGTTAGGAGTCCTCGCCATTGCTTGGCGAAGTTGGATTGCTATTCCCGAAAACCGTTTTACATTTGATCGTTTAAAATTACGCCTGCCTCTTTTAGGTCGTTTACTTCGCGATGTTGCAGTTGCGAGATTCACTCGAACGCTTGGCACCCTAACTTCTGCGGGGCTACCTATACTTGATGGTTTACGCATTACCCGAGACACGCTCGGTAATGCGGCCCTTGCTGAAGCAATAGATGCCGTCCAAGATCAAGTCAGTAGCGGTAAACCTCTTGCTGATCCGTTGGAAAAATCGGGTCTCTTCCCACCACTTCTCGTTCAAGTTGTCAATTTGGGAGAGCGATCTGGTAAGTTGGAAGAGATGTTGCTGCATTCTGCAACTGCTTTTGATCGGCACGTAAACGCTTCCCTGAAGTTGTTCACGAAGGCACTTCCCCCTGTTTTGCTTATTGTGATGGCAAGTCTTGCCTGTTTCGTTTTGGCGGCTATCCTTTTACCTTTACTCGAATTGCAATCTCTCGTGAAATAACACGTTATAGGATTTATATGATGTACTCAACAAAACAAT
>CAZVAE010000046.1:4527-9845 GCA_964624985.1 uncultured Isosphaeraceae bacterium
ATTTTCAAAAACACGTTTTTTAGATTTCATAAAAACAAAACAATCAACCATTCACAGACGCGGTTTTACTCTCATCGAAATCATCGTGGTCGTTATGATTATTACGGTCCTCGCGACATTGATCGCTCCAAAGTTACTTGGTCGTGTTGGCTCAGCAAAGCAAGCCGCTGCTCAAGCCAAAGCAGCCACAATTGCAAAAGTTGTCAATCTATATACCCTAGACATGGGTCTCTCTGCACCAAGCGATGACTTTGATCTAGAACTACTTCTACTCTCTGCCGATGAAGGAGGAGGTCCATCAGGTCCCTATTTAGAGCGAGCAGATGATTTGATTGACCCATGGGGAAATCCTTTTGAACTTGAACTTCCTCCTGGAACAATCAATGCAAGTTTTGACATCATCTCTTGGGGTGAAGATGGAGAGCCAGGTGGCGAGGGCGTGAACGAGGACCTCACGCAGTAACAATGCGTCAAGTTGTCAAATCAATTCGCTATGGCTTCACACTCCTAGAAATTATTGTTGTCATCATCGTCATCGGCATCATGGCTTCGATGATTATGCCTAGACTTGGCGGAAACCAACAACGTGAGTACGATCTTTTTGTGAATCGTGTTAACGATGTTGTTCTCATGTTTGCTCACAGAGTATCTACCAGTAATCAAGCGTCAGCCATTCGTTTCAATCCGGAATTTAAAACGTTTGAATTGCTCACAAAAGTTGAGGACGATGGCGATTACTACTGGGAATTTGATCCACTCGCCCAGCCAGTGACATTGCCAAGTTGGCTAGAGGGCGAAGCCGTCACCATTTATATTGATGGTGAGATTACTGATACAACACAATGGCCAGTCACAGCAACGCCTGGGGAAACACGTCCTCTCATCGAAGTTGCTATTGATTGGGAAGAACACACTTCATTAATTTCATTGCACCCACATGCCATGGGACCAAACATTTGGCACGATGGCGTGGGCATTGAACCTTTAATGCCAATCGATCTTGATGCGCAGGGTAGAGGACGTGAAGAATGGTAAATCGAAAGGGATTAGCATTAATTGATGTCATCATTGGTTCAGCAATGCTCGCCATTGGACTCGCTGTGGTCATTTCGATGAGTAGCCGGTCGCTTGTTCGTCAAGGTATTGCAGAACGTCAGATTACAGCGAGTTGGCTCGCCGATGAGTTGCTTTCGATGATTCTCGTCGTGGGACCCGATGAGTATGCAAAGTCTTACCCAGATAGCGGCCGGTTCGATCCCCCCTTTCAAGAGTTTGAATATGAACTTGAGTTTGAAGAAGATTCTGATTATTCCCCAGTACGCAGTATCGCGACAATCTATTGGTACATTTCAGCAAATGAGCATTATATTTCGATGGAAACGATGATTGCAAGACGACTCGGTGAGACCGTGGACAGACTCCCAGTTGAGCCGATTGACCGAGAAGCAAGATATTGGGAAGAGATTGAAGCGAGGGAATCTCAATGAGGCGTGGCTTTACAATTATTGAATTGATGGTTGCTGGGATGATGGCAACAATTGTCCTTGGAGGCATCACCGTTTCGCTATCTCAACTTGGCTCAGCGAAGGGTGTCAGTCGGCAACGATTGGAAGCATTTTCACGATGTGATTCTGCGATACGTACTTTACGACGAGATGTAATCACGACCTTACGAAGAGGCGACTTGTTCCATACACGTATTCTCATTTCAGACTACAACGACCGATTTCAAGGCGAGATTGTCAACCAAGACGAATTGCTTGTCTTTGATGGTGCCATTCGAGCAAATAAAGAAATCGATTTCAATGGCGAGGGCATGGAGTATGAAACACAGTTCAGAATTGAACCTAACGAAGTCAGCAGTGCTCTATGGAAACGTCGCGATGCTATTCTTGACGACAATCCCGTGGGCGGTGGCATGGCGACTCCAATCGCAGAGGGCATCATCGCACTGCAGTTTGAAGCATTCGATGGACTTTCTTGGTACCCAGAGTGGGACTCCGACGAGTTAGGAATCCCCGAAGCCATTCGTATCTCTGTGACCTCTACAGGAATGCTAAATGAAGATGAACGGTACGCCCCAGTTGTCACACTGCGAACCATCGTGCCTCTTGATCGAGTCCGCTCTCCAGATGACAAACTTGTACTCATTGCAGAAGAAGAAGAAGAAGAGCGACTTGCAGCACTTGGCATTGACCCAGAAACTGAGGATGGCCTTGGCTTTGGAACAGAGGGAGGCGATACTGGCTCTGGTTCAAGTTCTGGCTCTGGTTCAAGTGGCGGAGGCGGCAAGCCGAGCAGTGGCAGCAATACAGGAACTTCTGGTTCTTCTGATCGACCTGGAATGGGAACGACCATTATTGATCCTGATGGAAACGAACACGAGATCCCACCTGACCCATGATTCAAGAACGCACAAATCGTGGCTCTGTGATTGTCATCGCACTTTGGGCGATTGCGATTGCTGCAATTGTGACTTCATCCATTCAAATCTTTTCACAACGACAATCTCTTCTTGGTATTGAAGTACGCGATCGGATTCAATCTCGATGGGCAGCTCGGGCAGGTGTTGAATCGTCCATTGCTGTCATGGCAGACCATACTGATCGCCCTGTTCCAAACGATGCGCTCGCGATGCTCAGAGAATTGGAATTTGTCGCGACAGGTGACGCTGGGACAGCGGAGTGGGACATCAGGCACTATCGTGATGGCCAAGATTGGAACGGCCCCATGGATGAGCACAGTAAGTTTAACATTAACTCTGAAGACAATTCAATCTTCGTCCTCGTGATTGATGATATGGCGTTTGGTGTTCTTGAGGCAATTCTAGATTGGATTGACGAAGATGATGACCCTCGAACACTTGGCGTAGAACGCGATTACTACTTGAGTCTTGAAACATCGTATGAACCGAGAAATGGTCTTCTCAAATCTATTGCTGAACTTGAACTCATTGCTGGGGTTATGCCCGATGACATTCGAGGCGAAGATTGGAATTTAAATTTCCGTCTTGACCCCAATGAGAATGATGGTGGGGAGAGTCTCCCATGGGATGAGCCGGACGACTATATGGAAGGTGGTTGGGCATCCCTACTCACGACTTCCTCGGCTGACGGTGGAGCAACACAGAGTGGCGAAAAACGGATCAATCTGAACAAAATCGATTCTGAGTCACTGCAACTTCGACTTGGGTTAGAGCCGGGACAAGCTGATGCACTCATTGAATATGCTGGTTCTGAGGATGCACAACTCTCTAAACTTCTCACTGAAACGCTCCGCTCACTCTCTGGAGGTGCTGAAGGCGTTACAAATCTGACTGATGACCAACTCAGAGCCATATTCGCAGAAACCTGCTTATACGACGCACATATGGCTCCGCCAGGACGGATGAATATCAACACGATTTCCCCTGAGTTGCTCTATCGCCTCCTTCCTGAAAACGATCGGCTCGTCGAAGAACTCCTCTATCTCAGAGTGAACAATGCTGGTGGAATCACGAGTCCTGTCGATTATTTCAACATTCCGGGCATCCAAGCATCGATGGTTGAATTTCTTTATGGTCTTTTTGATACTCAGAGCAACGTTTATACGATATCGAGTAAAGGAAAAGCGACTGGAAGTGGCGTAGAACAGGAAATTATTGCAATCGTCGATCGTTCTACTCTTCCTGTGACGATATTGGAATACCGAGAACAATGAATACTAAGGCAACACAAGCGCACCAAAACCAACTGATGTTCGTCCAACAAATCGGACGAACATGGCGTTGCCTCATTGCGTCTGTCGAAGAAAATGCACCGCCTGCTATTCTTGACACGACGATTGTCGAACAAGAAAGCGCTCTTAATGCACTCATCGAACAGAACGATACGGTATATGTCATCTTGTCCGGCTCTTCTACGGTGTGTAGAACAACAACATTACCCGATGTTGAGGAAGCTCAAGTCTTTGAAGCGTTGCGATTACAAGCTGAATCCAAGTTCCTAGGTGGTACACCAGAACATCGCCGAGCAATTGCTGCACTCGATAATGCAGTTGGAGAGACAAACCGAGTTGGTCTCATCGTTGCTTGGCCTGAAACATCAACAATCGACCTGCCTAACTCTCTTTCTGATGCTATTTTTATACCCGATGTTGGTGCAATCGCCGCCCTGCTTGATGGCGTGCGACCAACTGAACCATTGTTGTACGCTGATTATGCCGACGGCACAGTCACCATCGCATTGTCACATGCCAACGGTGCAGCGCTGCGCGCAACCAGGGAAGATTCCTCTTCTCATCATGCGTTTGTAGAGGGAATATCTCGAGTCGCACGAGAAACGGCGAATTCACATAACCACACTCCAGCATTTACAGATGCTCTTGTTGGAACTCTTCAAACGACACTTTCACATCAGAATATTGAAGAACCACTTCTACTGGTCCCTGATGTCGTCATAGATGAAGCATCCCATCGAGTGCGTGGCATCCCTAATGAAGAATCGTGGTGGTCGACATGGGGTGTATTGCTCGGTGGACTGCTCGTTGCGACTGGTTCATTGCACACTCTTGCATCAATGAAATTGAATGCGCCTGAACTTCATCCTTCAAAAAGTGAACGGTTTATCAAAAAATGTGACAACCGTTCTGTCGCAATAAAACTCGCAATTGCTGCCGTGTTACTTCTCGCATTTGGTCCAGCAATCATTTCTGGATTAAAACTCACAGTACTCGACTTGTTGAACCCTGAACTTCAAGAACTTCATCAATCTGCAGTTGAAGAGCGAAAGCAACAAATTGTCTATAAAGAACTTGGAAAGTCTGCTTGGCCAATAACAAAAGTTGTTGCAGATGTGATCAACAACGTACCGCTCGGGATTGATGTTGACCGAGTTAGCGTGAATATCGGAGAACCTATTTCTATTCGAGGACGCGCAATAAACACTGATGGTAAAAGTGCTGCTGAACTCATTGCGCAAATGCAAGAAAACTTGCAAGCAACAGGCATGTTTAAAGACATACAGTTTGCGTATGACCCGGCTGGTACATACGGCGATCGAGAGTTTGACCTATGGGCAACCCTCGTGCAACCTCTAAAACGCCCACGGTATACCAAAGAAAAAGATTTTGGACTTTGGACCTATGCTATGCGGCAGGCAGGGCTTGAACCAGAAGTAGCAAGCGATTTTGTGCCTACCACGACATATGCTGGAAATGACACGGGTTCACCACTGAATGAAGCAAACAAAGAATAAAGTGATCGAGTCCAAGAAACACCCGCAATCATCGATGACAAAGAGAGCAAGTCTGACACAGATCGAACAACTCGTCCAATAGGA
>CAZVAE010000047.1:0-9505 GCA_964624985.1 uncultured Isosphaeraceae bacterium
ATACTAAACAACGGACAGTCCGATCTTGCATCGCTTGTCGAACACCGTTCATGATGACATCAATCGCTGCAAGTTGGAAAGATGCAGCCCAATCATCTATCTCTTCTTTTGACCAATCTTTTGCTTCTCGAGGGAATACACTTTGGCCATCTAACTTCTTAGGCGTACCACGGACTCCATACAAGAGTGCAGTTTTTAATCCACTAAATGAAAAGTCGGGGCGATTGCCTTTTGTTTTTGGTCTCGGTAACTGAAAAGAAGGTACGCCTTGTTTTGCTGCACTGTCAATGCGTTGACCACCCGGCCAACCAAGTTGGAGAATCTGAGCTGCTTTGTCAAATGCTTCGCCAGCCGCGTCATCAATGGTTCTCCCAATACATGTTGCTTGAAGTGGATCTTCTAAGTGCAATAAAGATGTATGGCCACCAGATACAACAAGTCCAAGTGAGGGATATTCAATGTTGATCTCTGAAAGTGAGGGTGCCCAAAGGTGTGCAAGAATGTGATCAACACAAATCAATGGCTTGCCTAAACTCCATGTGAGTGCTTTTGCGGCAGAGACACCAACAAGGAGTGATCCAATGAGTCCCGGTCTATTGCCTACAGCAATTGCATCAAGTTCTTCAAGAGAAACATCTGCCACTTGTATTGCTTTCTGAATGACAGGAAGAATTCGTTCAAGATGTGCTCGACTTGCGATCTCAGGTACCACTCCACCAAACTCGAGGTGCAGTTCGTCCTGCGACGAAACAATTGAAGAAAGAACTGAACAGCCATCTTTTACAACGGATGCTGCAGTTTCATCACAACTCGATTCAATTCCTAATAATAGACTCATTGTACGATTCCCCCAAATTGTGTTGTGCTATTCGCTTTTCTCTTCCTCAGGTTCCAATTGAAGTGAATCTAATGCCGCAGCTACATTTCCATTCTTTACTCGCCATGAGCCAATGACATGACCACTGTCATCTGTAATTGTCATCAAAGCATTTTTGAAATCAGTATCTGCTGGAAACAACGATTCATCTTCCTCTTCAAGTTCTCTCTGTAGACTTGTTAACTGTTTGTCGACGTCAATCAAAGATTTTAAAATCACGATCCGTTCTTTCGCAAGAGCGGTAACTTCTTCACGGACTCCAGTGACCACAGGATTCTCATCGCTTAACACAGGCCATTCGCCTAACTCTAACTTTGTTTGAATTGCAACTAAGGCCTGTGCAAGTTGGTAATCGTGCAGTGTGTTTTCTATCCAATCGACACTGCCGCAGGTGTAGGATTCTGGTTCATTGTCAGAGATGATAATATAAGGTTCTCTGCTTTCGATTCGATTTCGAAGTTCTTCTACGCTTTCTTTAATGACAAGCCCATCATTTGGGTCAACACCCCACAAGCTCTTATCAGTTGAAAGCCGCTTATCAATTGTTCTACCATTTGCAAGGTCATACCTTGCAGTTGTAAACTTCAACATGCCACCAGATGACAGTTCAAGGACTTCCTGTACGGATCCTTTTCCAAACGTACGCATGCCTAAGATGGCAACTCGATCATTTGCTTGCAAACTTCCTGCAACAATTTCTGATGCTGAAGCGGAGTTGTTGTTGACTAAGATGAGGATTGGAATGTCATGAAGAATATGGTCTGGCTGTGCGTCCCACGATCGTTCTGCCTCAGCTCGGCCACTGACAGTGACAATAGTACCTTGTTCAAGGAACATGTTTGAAATCATGATTGCTGCGGATAATGCGCCGCCTGGGTTGTCTCTCAAATCAATGACTAGCCCATTAAGTAATCCAGACTGTTTTGCTTCATCTAAAGCGGACGCAAGTTCATGTGGTGTAGTTTCATTGAATTGTCGAATCCGAACATACGCAATTCCATTTGTATCATCAAGGCACCATGACCATTTTTGGTTTCTGCGGACTAAGCCAGCAATACTTGATGAGTGTATATGCCCACGCGTTATCGTTATCTGTTCTTTTGAATCATCAATGTGTCGTACATCGACGAGTACATCTGAACCAACAGGCCCAGTAAGTCGATCAATAAGTTCTTCGATTGTTGCATCGTTCGCAGGTTCACCATCGATGAATTCAACAACATCACCGGCTTTTATGCCTGCCTTCAGTGCAGGGGAGTTATCCATTGGCGTAACAATGACGAGTTCGCCATTAATCATTCGTACCTCCGCACCGATTCCAGCATAATCACCCTCTAAGTCCTTGATAAATGCCTCTTCTTTTTCATCTGGTACGAACAAGGCGTATGGATCGTCGAGAGACTCAATCATCGCTTCTAACGCTGCTTGTTGCATTGCTTCTTCATCCGGAGCATTGAAGTGCCTTTCAACAAGGACACCACGTACATCAATAAGAGGATCAAACCATTCATAACTCGGAGTTGAGCTTGTGATGGCGATTGAAAACTGGACGATGGCGAGTGTTGTAAGCAAAACCAACGTCAATGGCATGAGTCGAGAACGAAATGACATGCGAATTCCTTTTTCCCCTAATTTTTCTTGAATGCGATTTGTTGAAAAGTACTTTCTTCGGTGCACTACAATACCATGAGACGCTGTGCGTTGCGAGTACTATGGGACACGAACAAAGAGAAGATTTAAATGTCGTCGCTGAAAGAGCAATCTTAGTTGCATTGACGCTCTATGGTGAACGAATACCCTTAGATGAACGGTTCTCTGAGCTAAGTGCGTTGACAGAATCAGCAGGTGGCTTAGTTGTGGGTCACCTTTCTCAAAAGCGCCGGTTGCCTAGCGGGAAGACATTCCTTGGTAAAGGTAAAGTTGATCAGTTAAAAAAACTTGCTGAATCAGTGGATGCTTCAGTCATCATCTTTGATCATGATATGACTCCAGCTCAGATTCGAAATTTAGAACTGGCAATAGAGCGCAAGATTATTGACCGAAGCGAACTAATCTTAGACATCTTTTCAAGCCGTGCGTCGACAACAGAAGCAAAGCTACAAGTTGAGATTGCCCAACTTGAATATACATATCCGAGACTACGTGCAATGTGGGATCACTTGGGGCAAGTGACAGGTGGCGCGCCAGTCGGAATTGGCACGCGCGGTCCAGGTGAACAGCAAATTGAAATTGACCGTCGTCTTGTTCAGCGTCGGCAAAAACAATTGCGCCGAGAGCTTGAAGAAATCCAACAGCGATCTGTGCGAGAAGTGGAAAAACGAAACAGCGATTACTTTACAGTTGGATTAGTTGGGTATACCAATGCTGGCAAGTCAACGCTCTTCAATCAGTTAACCAGCGGAGGAGCATGGGCACATGACCAACTCTTCGCGACATTATCAACGCGTGTCGAACGATGGGAACTTGGTGGTGGTACACATGCCATGTTGTCGGACACGGTAGGGTTCATCCGTAGGTTGCCACATCATCTCGTCGCAAGTTTTCGTTCGACGTTAGAAGAGACAATCCACTGTCAACTATTACTAATCGTTCTTGATGTTTCTGATCCAAGTGCACTTTCTCAGCTTGAAACAGTTGAAGAAACCTTGGAAGCAATTGGTGCATGTGATCAGCCGCGTCTTCTCGTCTTAAATAAAATCGATGCACTTGAACATCAATCAGATCAACTTGTTTGGGTATCACGATTTCCAGATGCACTTCAAGTATCTTCTGTTTCAGGGCAAGGACTCGATCTACTTACTTCAGAAGTTCGACAATCTGTCATAGGAGACATTCAAGAAGTGACATTATCGTTGCCGAGTACATCGAGCAAAGCAGTAGATTACATTGAAAAAAGGACAGAGGTGTTACAAAGAGATTGGATTGACGACCGTTCAATTTTGACCGTTCGTATTGGCAAGAATCAAATGGAAAAACTTCTTTCAAGAGAAAGAGACGTTACTGTAAATGGCATGCCACCTCGCGATGCGATAGAGTCAATATGGGAAGCGCCACCAACAAATGGTGCGTGCTGCGTATTGCCCCCACATCGGCATCAAGAGTAAACTACATCTCGTATGGTCAGCGGGAGAAAATTTTGACGCCAAGCGAATTAGGATTAGACCAATTCGCCAATGATTTAAATCCAACAATCGTTGGAATGATTCGTTCGTGGCAAGGGGACAAGGAATTAGATGTTCTTTATCACCGGTTGCAGTCACGTAAGAATCGTCGAGGGTTCTTAGATTCATACGCCGAAGCTCTCGTTGCACTTCAGGCACGACGTCATGGTTGCACGATTCAAGTAGAAGTGCCTACTCCATCAGGAAGACGATGCGATTTACTCCTAGAACGAGATGGAATAAAACTTTATGTGCACATTAAGCGACTTGGTGGCACGAAGCCAAGAAACAAACGTTTAAAAATTTCATCTCGTCTACGTATTCTCGAACAAGTTGAGAAGCCATGGGTCGTTAAAATTCGATGGCAGGAAGAGCTGATTGATGAAGAGATGCAACTCTTCGTTACTGAAACCGAATCGTTTATTGAAAAGGCGAGACTAGGAGATGAACACGTCGTTCGAGATGAACTCGGCAAAGAACTCGGAGGTGTTAAGATTGTCGCCCCACATGATGACAAGCGGGTCTCACTTGTGATTGGACTTCCAAGTGGATTTGTCGACAATTCTCAACGTGTACACCGACTTCTGCAGAGAGCTCAAAAGCAATTCATGCCCAAAGAAACAAATGTCATTCTTGTGTGTACTCCTCATTTTGAGGGATTGGGAGATGTGGAAAGTGCATTGTTTGGTTCGCATATTGAACGATGGGATGAACACCCTGCAAAAGGTACGCGGGTTGCACACGGGCGAAGTCAAGATGGTTTTTGGCAAGCGAATCAAATGAAGGAATCCCAACTCGCAGGGTGGTTTTGGCTTGCACCGATGCATGGGGAGTTCCAAGGAAAACTATGGGCGCGGAAGAAGGAAGCTATAGATGCGTCACTCCTTACATTCGCAAATGAAATCTTTTCAAAATAGTCTTTTGACAGTACCATGTGTGGTCAACCTTTGAAAGGAATTCCCATGAATGATCCTAGATACACAAAACTCGCAGATCTTCTCATCAATTATTCAACGTGCCTACAGCCAGGAGAGCATCTCTTGATAGAAGCATTTGACATGCCAAGAGAGATGGTTGTTGCATTAGTGAAGTCAGCGAAAGAAGCAAAAGGGAATCCACACGTGGCATTGCGGGATGGGCAAATCATGCGAGCGTTACATGAAGACCCAAGTGATGAACAATATGAAACATGGTCTGAATATGACCTTGAACGAATGAAACGGATGGATGCATACCTCGGAATGCGGGGCTCGCATAATGTAAGTGAGTTAAGTGGGCTTGATGCAGAGCGGCAACAAGCATGGGGAAGAATTTATGGCACGCCAGTTCATATGAAGCGGAGGTTGAATCACACGCGTTGGTGTGTCCTTCGATGGCCAACCCCTGGCATGGCGCAACTTGCAGGCATGAGTACAGAGGAGTTTGAAAACTTTTACTTTGATGTTTGTACCCTTGATTACAGCTTAATGGCAGGAGCGGCTGAGAAACTTGTTGAAGCAATGAGTGCATGTGATGAAGTACACATTCAAGGTCCTGGGGATACAGACTTGACATTCTCAATCAAAGACATTCCCGCAATACCATGCTGCGGCAAGTTAAACATTCCAGATGGAGAGGTGTTTTCTGCTCCAGTAAAAGACTCTGTCCAAGGTGTGATTCACTACAACACGCCATCTATATATAGAGGTCACTCCTTTGAAAACATCCGACTTGAGTTCAAAGATGGCAAGATTGTGAATTGCTCTGCAGATCAAGGTGCTGATTTGCTAGATGACATTTTTGATACAGATGCAGGTGCACGGTATGTGGGCGAGTTTGCTATTGGATTTAATCCCTATATAAAGGAAGCAATGAAAGACATTCTTTTCGATGAGAAAATCGCAGGTTCATTGCACTTCACACCGGGGAACTCGTACGACGATGCATGTAATACCAATAAATCTGAAGTGCATTGGGATCTAGTCTTAATCCAGCGACCGGAGTATGGGGGTGGCACAATCAGTTTTGATGGTGAAGTGATACGTCAAGATGGGCTGTTTGTGAAAGAGTCTCTCCTCGGATTAAACCCTGAAAACCTCATTGGTGAGTCCTGTACAGCCTAATGTGAAGCCCCATAACTTCATTTTGCCTGCATAACCCCGCATAAATACCGTAAGTCAACATCCATTTAGCACACTATGGTTCAGAACGGGGTGGTCACTCCCGATGGTTTGGATATGGATGAAGCAAAAACATGGAAGAATGAACGCACGCTCCTTTTAGGGGAAGTGCTTGTCGAGCAGGGATTGCTCACTGAATCTGATGTCTCTTCAATTTTGGAAGAACAGTTGTTAACAGGTCGACCCTTTGGCGATATCGCAGAACACCTTTGCAACATTTCTACAGATGCAATTGAAGAAGCGTGGGCATATCAATACGCATACAACGCTCCTACCATTGATCCAGTTTCTTTTATTCCTCGATCTGATGCTAAAGCTTTAGTTTCAGCTCGCCAAGCATGGCAATTCAGGTGTTTGCCAATGAATCTTGAGGGTGACACATTGGTTCTTGCAACAACGACAAAGTATCTGCACCGTGCGTTAAAATTTGCGACCCGTGTCCTTGATCGACCTGCGTATTTTATGATGACGACGGAAGCGAGACTCGCTTCAGCATTAAGCGAACATTATCCATTCGGAGGGATGAGTAAAGCAGATTCCACCACGGATACCATGAAACGCTTAATGTATAAACTTCGAGTCGATCGACTTCGAGAAGCGGGGTAATGAAAGAAGGGGTGGGTTTGTGACACTACCTTTGCGAAATGACCTGAACTTCAATGGCGAAACCCGGACTTGAACCGGGGACACCTGCATTTTCAGTGCAGTGCTCTACCAACTGAGCTATTTCGCCGAACTCTGAAGATGCAAAGGGTACCCGACTCTGCGGTCATCATCAAGCGGATATATGTTGAACCTTAATATTCCCCAACAGCGATCTCTTCGTATCCTGAAGTACTTGAAAGTCGTTTCGCCACTGGTCTGATGCACTTTTTTCAAATGAAGCTGAGATGCAAACTTCACGTTCTTTATCTGCTTCTGCAAGCACGAATCCCCCTTCTGAGACGGCAAGAGAAGAGCCTCCCCAGTGTGCGACGACATCTTCACCAACTCTGTTCGCACCGATGACTTGGGCTTGATTTTCGATTGCTCTGGCAACGATAAGGGATGTCCAGCTATGGATTCTTTTGAAAGGCCAATTTGCTGAGTTCGTAAAAATGTCAGCACCCTCAAGTGTCGCCAATCGCCAAAGTTCAGGGAACCGAAGGTCGTAGCAAATGAGTGGACAGATACGCCTTCCGTCAATCTCAACAATGACGAGTTCTTGGCCATGATCAATAACCGCATTTTCGCCAAATGGGTTACACGTAAATACCTTTTCATATGTGGCAATGCTAGTACCAACTGGGGAGCAAATACTCACACAATTTGTCGCACGGTTCTCACATCTGTTTGCCCAACCAACTTGGAGCCAGATGCCTCGCTCTTTCGAGAATTTACAACCCCATTTCAAAGCATCGCCCTTGCAAATTGTGTCGAGATCAGTTGAGAATCCAGTGGTTGTCATCTCAGGCAGTACAACAAAGTCGCCTTGTTGGATTGGAGCTGCATCCATTAATGATTCAATTCGTTTTTCGGTCTCTTCAGGATTGTTTGGAACGACATCGTGTTGGATTGCATGAAACTGCATGATTGAATTGTATCTTCTGGTAAGGTGTATGCATGAGAATGGGTAAGCATTACTTGTGGGTACTAGCTGCATACTTTTCTACAGTCTTGTTTCTTTGTCTTGGCTTTGGGGTAATCTGGCTGATTGAGTCTGACCCGATTCCAATACAGTTTGTACTCATTTCTTCTGCAATCATTGTCAGCACGCAATACGTATTTGTGCTACCTATCATAAAACCTCCTAGGTTGACGATTCGCGGTAAATCGTTACTGCTAAGTGCATGTTTGGCGAGTGTCATAGCTGCACTCATGACACTTTGTGTCGCTACTTTTGTGTTTTCTGTTTACATGACGCTTGTGAAGCAACTCCCTAGAGACGATGAGATTCACGAGGGCTTCTTTTTCGTTGTACTTGGAGTTTCTTGGCTTTTTTGGACGGTCGTTCTGTTGACTTTTGTGAATCGTAAAAAGAGAGATCCCAGCGCTCTTGTGCGGATCACAAGTTGGCTCTTTGCTGGATCTATCATCGAGTTTCTCCTGTCCATCCCTCTTGCAATTCTTGTCTCTCGACGTACTAATTGTTATTGCTCGACGGGCTCATTTATCGCGTTGATTTTTTCGTTTTTGTCCGCCTTTTGGCTCTTCGGACCATTCATGATTATCGTGATGATTTGGAGAAAACGTCCTTGGACCAAGGACCACTGTTTCAATTGCGGTTACCCAAGAGATAGAACAACGGAAGTTTGTAGCGAGTGTGGAAAATCGTTCTAAGCTCAAGCACCCCCGATGTATCCTAAATTTTCATATGCTCAAGAGAGATTCCTCATGACGTTCACTCAGGATTCCAAACCGAACGACTCAGAGTAAGGGCGACCGACGGGACTTGAACCCGCGACATCCAGGATCACAACCCGGTGCTCTACCGACTGAGCTACGATCGCCATATAGGGGGAAAGGCAGGGTATCCGCACAGCGTTGATTGGTCAATATCAACCCTACGTATGATAGAATTTCAGACGAAAAAAAGTTTACAATTCGGTATCGTTTCTAGTAGAATACGCGGTTTCACTAACCCTGATTTTAAACACCCCACTAGGTAGCAAATTACCATGAAAACAGCGACAAAAAGCCTTGATTTTCCAGGTGTAAAAATTCACTCAAATCTTTCTTCTGCAATGCTTGTTGAAGAAGCATTGCGACGCGGCGAAGGCGTCCTCGCCTCAAATGGCGCGCTTTGTTGCGATACTGGTGATCGAACTGGTCGCTCGCCAAACGATAAGTTTGTCGAAGATACTCCCGCAATTCATGACACGATCAATTGGGGGGGTGTGAATCGACCTATACGTGCTGAACATTTCGCGAAGATCGAAGCATTAGCACATGCGTACTTGTCAACGAAAGAGGAACTCTATCGTTTCGATGGCTTCGTCGGGGCTGACGAACGGTACCGATTAAATGTCTCAGTCATTTCTGAAGAAGCATGGCAAAGTTTGTTTGTCTCAACCATGTTCATTCGGGGTGCTGACCCAGAACATTTCGATCCAGATTGGACCATTGTGAATGCGTGTAATTTGATGATTGAAGATTACGAGCAGTATGGACTGAATAGCGGAGTGTGCGTGATTCAATCGATGGAACAAAAGAAAGTCATCATTTGCGGAACTCGGTACGCTGGTGAGAATAAAAAATCAATGTTCTATGCTATGAACTACGACATGACAGAAGCGGACGTCTTCCCCATGCATTGCTCTGCAAATGTT
>CAZVAE010000048.1:0-9467 GCA_964624985.1 uncultured Isosphaeraceae bacterium
AGTGCAAAACGGAAACAACAAATACAACTACCACATTGCGATTGGGTACAGCGATTTAGCGCATCTGAGACGTATCGCAGAGGAGTACGGAGAAAGTTTGACTCTGCTAGAAACTGCGAAGGAAATCATTGCTCAGTTTCTGAAGGATTATCCTGGGGACAAAAACGGGCTAAGAGCTGATAGTCGTTTTAGATTGACTCGCTTCGATGTTTTACAAACGCTCAATCGAATGGACGAAGCGCAAGAAGAACTGCAGCAACTCGCTTCGTATCGAAAAAGGATGGCTACAGAATCGCCTAAAAATTTGATGCTTCGCCGCGATTATGCAAATGTTCTACTTCGCGTTGGTAGTTTGTATCTACAAAAGGAGGAGTATGCACAATCGATTCAATCGTATGAAGAAGCAAAAACTCTGTTTGAGACTCTCGTTGAACTTGAACCCACAAATGGACAAGCAGTTCGAGATTTAGCATGGTCAAATTACTTTCTTGGTGAGGCATTGGTAGAAGATGGCCAACTTGGGCTTGGGCTAGACACGCTTGAAGAGGGAATCGTGTTGATTCAAAATCGATGCGTCGCAGATACTTCTGATAACCGCACAAGGACTGACGCCCCTCGATATCTTCATGCGTACGTTATCAAGTGCGATGAACTCGGTGAACAGGACCGTGCAAAAGCTACCTGTTACAAGGTGCTCGTTGCGCTTCAACCCGTCATTGAATCAAATCCAGATAATTATGCTCTCACCGAAATGTATAAGAGTTTGAGAAAATTACATGATGAGATTGGCAAAATTGCCAACGTGAACCCAGAGTAAACTCTTTGGGGATGGTGTCATGATGGTATAAACGCCATTTTTGCGCTGATAATGGCTATTCGTCAATTTTTTTCTTGAATCGGTTCACATGTAACATTCTCAGGGATAGTAGGGGGTAGTGAGATAAAAAACAAAACAAAATTGTGAACCAAGAACTCCCAACCTCGTATTACTAAAAACTCTTCTCCTAACCTTCTCCTAACTTTCTCTCTCCCTCTCTCCCCCCTCAAAAAGGGCAAAACTCTCCCCGGTAACGACCGGTGGGAGTTTTCTTTTTGTAGAGGAGAATTGTTAGATCTTTTTACTAAACTGACTCGTGAGTCTTTTGATTCCTTCAATATCTCCGATGACAGTCAGTTGATCACCTTTTTCAAGAATCGTACTCCCCCTTGGAACAACCATTTGACCCCTGCGGTGAATGAGTGCAACAAGGCAATCATCAGGAAAATTAAGTTGCCGAATTGGCAAGTCAATCAAGGATTCAGTAGCTAAGCCATAATCAAGTCGCAAGGATAAAAACCGATCTTCTCTTAGCAAAATTTCTTTCAACTCTTGGTTTGTTGTTGAAGTCAACCATTGGGTCATAAAGCCCTCTTTATCGACATGACCTGCTAGTTGAGCCAAGAGTCGTAGATGTTGTGAGGGGTCTTCTTCTGGACTTACAAGGAAGAAAAGCGCATGAATAGAACGTTCTTCACGTTGTTCACCAAATGCATCGCCCACATCAATGGTGATGCCATCTTTACTCCGAACAATGACCATGATGGATTGCTCAATGTTCGGAAGTCGTATGTGTGGGAGTGCTACTCCCCCAGTAACGGGCGTTGCTCCAACACGAGTTCCATGTAAAAAGCCCTCTGCTAGAAATTCTGATGTCGTAGGAAGTTGAGATGCTAACTCAACAGAAGCTCGTTGAACAATCGCTTCAAAAGAATCATCATGAGGAGCATCGATGACGCTAGCAGTCGCAACAATCTCATCAAAAGGATCATGCGATCGTAGTCCTTTTTCTTTTAATATCTCTCTTAGTTCAGAATCAAGGGCACCTAGTTTGTTTTTACTTAATCGCTCAAAAATTTGATAAAACGCACCATACCGATCGACGCGTTTTCTTGCATACGCGAAGTACCAAACCGTACCAAGAACAATGATTCCGCTAGAGAATGCGACCGGAAGCCAACCCATAATGATGATTACAGAAATGCACGCGGCGAAACCAATTATTTGAAGCCACGGAAAAAACGGTGCCCTGAATCCTGGATCATACGAGTTTAGTTTTGTCCCCCGCATGACGATGACAGACAAGCAGAGCAATGAGAACATTAACAACTGAAAAGCACTTGCTAATTTCGCAATTTTAAGGGGATCAAGGAAGATAATAACCAGACAAATGAGAACAGCAGATGCGATGATCCCGATGATAGGAGTACCTTTACCGTCAACTTTTCGTAACGATTGAGGAAGTAGATGATCTCGGCTCATTGCAAGTGGATATCGAGAAGCACTTAAGATTCCTGCATTTGCAACTGAAAGAAAGGCAATGATTGCAGCAATGGCCATGACATATGCGCCCAAGGATGAACCTGTAAATGTTGCCGCTACTGTAGAGACTGGAGTTAAGTTCATCGCGCCGTTTACAGTACTTAGACCTTCTGTACCGCTGACACCAATCATGACGGCAAGCCCAACAATGTAGACGGTCATCGCAGTTCCTATGGCAAGGAACAAACCTAACGGCAAGTTGCGTTCAGGATTTTTAATCTCTCCAGCGACGCTGATGACTTTGGAGACTCCGACATAACTAATAAAAACAAGCCCCGCAGCTGAAAAAATATTGCCAGTACCTTTTTCAAAGAAATGATCAAAATTAGCTGGTTGAATCGAAATCGAACCGCGAATCAGAAACCAACTCAATATCAGTAATAGACAGACTACGAGAACGATTTGGAATGAAGTCGTTTTTTTTGCACCTAGGATATTTAACCCTCCGAAAAAGACGACGAGCCCAAGTGCAATAAACGTATACACAGAATCGCTCGTTCCTTCAGGAAAGAAGAGTTGTATGTAGGCACCCATTCCCACCAATGCGAATGAGACCTTCAGAAGAACAGCGAGCCAGATACCAATACCTCCAATTGTGCCTACCATTGGCCCTAGACTTCGATCGAGGAAGTAATACTCTCCTCCCGATCTAGGCATTGCAGTTCCAAGTTCAATTTTACTTAACAGGGGTGGAACCAATAGTAATCCTGCAACAAGGTACGAAAGAATGACCGCTGGACCAGCCATCTGAGTGGCGAAACTAGGTAATAGGAAAAAGCCACTACTCAGCGTGGCGCCAGTTGCGAGTGAATAGACGCTGAATAGACCAATCGTTTTTTTGCTTTTTGGGAAAATAGGCATTATGAATGACCCCATTATGCACCATTTTGAAGATTGTCGTTACATCTTATGCCTGCGGCATCGTCATTCCATGGAAATCAAGCAATTCATCGAGTTCTTCTGCACTGAGTAGTTTTTCGCGGAGTACACATTGCCTGATTGTCTCACCGCTTGCAAACGCATCTTTTGCTAATTTTGCAGCAGCGTCATATCCAATGACAGGGGCAAGTGCTGTGCCAACCATTAGACTACATTCGACCAATCCTTCGGCAATCTCTTTATTGACTTCCAAACCCTGAATAAGCTTCTCATCAAGCATGAACGCAGTCTGGCTAAGAAGCATAACTGAATCAATTAAATTGGTAGCAATGAGTGGCATGCAAAGATTTAATTCTAAGATTGAACCAATGCCACCAGAAGCAGCGGTGGAAATAGCGACATCATGACCAAATACTTGGCAGCACACTTCCATTGCAGATTCGCAGATGACAGGATTCACTTTTCCAGGCATTATTGATGAACCGGGCTGTACAGCAGGTAGAGAAAGTTCAAAGAGACCGCACCTAGGACCGGAACCTAGCCATCGAATATCGTTTGCAATTTTTGAGATACTAACTGCAATCGTTTTTAATTCACCATGTGCTTCAACGACACAATCGCGAGTTGCTTGTGCTTCGAAATGATTTTCTGCTTCGGAAAAAGCAATTTTGGTCGTTCTTTTTAGTTCTCTGCATACCATTGCTGCAAACTTTGGGTGAGTATTGATTCCAGTGCCTACGGCAGTGCCACCAATGGGCATATTTTCCGCAAGTCGAACCATTGCCCGTTCAGCCCTCCGAATTCCATAATCGATTGCAGCAGCATAACCAGAAAAAATTTGTCCCATTCGAATCGGTGTTGCATCCATGAGATGCGTTCTTCCGATGGTCACGATTTTGTCCCATTTTTTTGCCTTTGCTTTTAGACTCTTTCGTAATGCTTTTAAATTTGGAACAAGCAAAGAATGTATCTCAACACACGCAGCAATTTGCATTGCGGTTGGGAACGTGTCATTCGATGACTGACCTAAATTGACGTGATCGTTTGGATGGACAGGGTCTTTAGCTCCAATTTTGTTTCCTACTTCTCTGCAAGCAATGTTCGAAATGACTTCGTTGATGTTCATATTGGTCGAAGTACCAGAGCCGGTTTGGTAGATATCGATTGGAAAATGTTCCATCATCGCCTCTGCTCTGCCAGGTTCTCCAAGTGCATCAAGAATTCCATCACAAGCATCGACAATGAGTTTGGCCCTCTTGTGATCAAGACGCTTTAATTTTAAGTTCACCTCTGCTGCAGAACGTTTTAAAAGTGCATACGCACATATCAATGAAGGGGGTAGCGTTTTTCCAGAGATTGGGAAATTTAACACTGCTCGTTGAGTTGAAGCGCCATACAAAACATGTGATGGCACCTCCATCTCACCCATTGAGTCTCTTTCAATTCTTGTTTTTCGTGTTCGTTTTGCCATACAATTTCTCTTTACGATGATTCTTCGACATGTGTAGAGTCAACCTCGACAACACCCAATTCTTCTTTCTGTACTTCTGTAAGTTGGTCCCCGAATCGCAGTGTTATCTGTTGCAAAACAACCGCTGCAGCAGTAGGGTCACTCTTTCGTAGTATTCTCCACGCTTCTATCCAAGGTTTTGGCATTGGTCTAGCATCCTCAGCAGCATCCCATGCAGATGCAGAAATTGCTGCTGAAAATCGAAGAGATAATAAATCCTCATCAATGAGAGAGTCGCCAAACAAATCAAGAAGTTGAAGTGCCCCCATCGCATCACCTGCTGATATCAAAAGAGGAACAGTCCTTCTTGCTATTGCTTTCCGAGCGACGAGACTCTTTTGTTGTGCGGATGCCCATACTGCATTGAGAATAGAAAGGCGAAGTTGTTCCAGCCCCATTCGCTTTAACATGTCATCTGCTCGGAGGAGTGAGCTCGTATCTAGAGTTGTTGCGATTCCAAATGCAGCTTGTTGCCACAGTTCGTTATCTGGTACGTAAAGTTCCATGAGTTGCTTGAACGCTTCAATATTAACACGCTGTTGCAGGGCAGTTAAAGCGTATTCATACAACTCTGGGTTCGACGCTCGCTCGATAAGTGGCGACGCATATCCAGAAGAAGCAAATCCTTGAGCAACTGCAATTCGTACCTGTTGATTTGGATGTTGTAACAAGTGAATCAAATTTCGCTGTACTTGTGCATTGCCTAGCATCGCCTCTAATGTAATCAGTGAGGGGTTATCATTGAGTCGTCTGGTTTTTTGGACTGTTTTTACAATTCGTTCTTCCATATCTTGAGACACTTGGTTCGTCTCCAAAAGAACAATAAGCGTGTCTGCAGCTTCATCGATGGATTCCATTGCCAGCAAAGCAATTGTTGGTTCAATTGCCTGTACACTCGGCCTAGTTCTAAAAAAAGACAATTCTTCTTTAATTACTTCCTTGTTACTTTCAACTGAGAGCGAGTTTGCAACATACTCTGGAAGTCCAGGCAAGTTAATCTCGGGAAGCAATTTTGCAGCAGCAAGTCGAACAATTGGGCTCGAATCTCGCAAATGATCTACAACGAGTTGTAACTCTTCATCGCTTGCATCACCGTCTCGAAGCAATACTGCAACCCGCTCGATTCCGAATGCCCTCAGTTCTGGTAGAGGATCGCTCAGTACCGCTGGCAATTGTTCATGTTGATATTCAGGGGCAATCATCGGCCAATACAACGCATACGAATCAAGGAGCCGTTGACGGTACATATTCGCTGTAGCTACTTGAGAATTTGGAGCATGTTCATGAATTGAAGTCGAAACTCCAGTGGCAGGTGTCGAAGTTGGGGGGGCCTCGCAACAAACCATCAAAAAGGCCATTCCAAGGCATATCAATAGGTTTTTGATTGAAAGAATAGAAAGCATAGAGAAGGTATACGCAGTGTATTCGATTCTCCTTGAAACGAGCAACTTTAGAAGCAACAAGATTACGTATCAGCGTACAATACCCATTCTTATGAGCAGTTGGCAAGATGCAGAACAACACGCGGACCGCGCACTCGATATGTTTGAAAGGGGGCGGTGGTCTGAAGCAGAAAATGAACTCCGGCAGGCCCTTGAGATTGACCCTGATCAAGGTGATTGGCATTTCAATCTTGGCTTGACTCTTGAGCGAGTCGGCCGAGATGGAGAAGCTCTGTCAAGTTACGAACAAGCATCACGTTTACTTCCAAATGCCATTGATCCCCAACTCGCAGCTGGCTCAGCTTGCTTACGCCTGTCAAGGTTCAATGACGCAATAGCCTGGTTGGAACGAGTGATTGCGATTAAACAAAGTATAGAAATTGCATGGGCTATGCTGATCGATGCACATGCTTCATTGAACCAACACGAAGAAGCAGAAACTGTTTTCTATATGGCTCAAGATGCACTTGATGAGCCTAGTGCGACTGTACTCGTTTCAATGAGTGGAAGCTTGTTATCCCGTAATCTTTTCGACCGAGCAATTTGGTGTGCAAGAGAAGCTTTAAAGATTGATGCCAATGTAGAGGTCGGACGGCTACGACTTGCAGGGGCACTCGTTGCTTCTGGTCAAGGTCAGCAAGCCTCCCAAATTTTACTGCAAGAATTGCGTGAAGACCCAGGCAATGTGCAAGCATTACTATTGCACGCAGATGTCCTGGCCGATTCGGGTCGAACAAACGAAGCACTCATTAAACTCCATCGAGTTTTGGAGTTAGAACCAGCGAACGTTGATGCACATATTCGTGCTGGCAATTTTGCGATGTCTGAAGGTCGTTGGGAAGAAGCGTTCATCGCATGGGGATTAGTTCGACGGCTGTATCCAAGCCATCCAACAGCATGTCTCCATCTTGCACAAGCCCTTGTCGCAATGCATAGACCTGCATCTGCGAGTCCACTTCTTCAGGAATACGTTGAACGGATGGACGCAAAGACTCCACTTGAAGAACGATTGATGGTCGCCGAATTATTGATTTTTTCTGAAGAACCTTCGGCTGCTGCTTCTTTGCTCGAACCGCTTTACAACACAATAGAAGAAGACCATGACCTTAAGGTTCAGTATCTCAAACTCTTTGCGCTTGCTCTATTCAGTGAGGGCAAAATCGACGAAGGCGCTGCTGTAAGCCGTAAAGTACTTCGGTTCGAACCAGATTGTGTCGCCTCGATTCATAACCTTGCGCTTGCATCAATGAAAAATAATCGGTATCGCATTTCATGGGGTTGGGTAAGAAGGGGCTTGGCTGTTGATCCAATAGACAATGACCTTCGACGCCTCCGCTCTCGTTTGATTTGGGAGGGGTTGGCGAGTTACATGCGAAGATTGTTTATTCGCAAGAACAAACAATCTTGAAGATCCCCTGTTTTCAGATAGTACTTTTTTACAGTGTTCCGGATGTGAAAGGAAGCAGCGCCATATATCGAGCTCTTTTAATTGCTTGAGCAACCATTCGTTGTTCCTTCGCGCTTGTTCCTAGTCGCTTACGAGAATAAATCTTTCCATTTGGAGTCATTAATCGTCGCAAGTCCTCTACTGATTTGTAGTCGACATATTTTTTATCACGGTTATCTGTTTTGAGATACGTTTTAGATTGGCTTCTGCCATAGTCTTTGTTCATAAGAGACCTTTCGTCATGGGTACGGGTGTAGCCCTAGCACAATGGGGTAGGGCGACGAGGACAGGGAATTGTACAAAATTTGTTATTTGAAGGCAAGCCAAGTACGAGCGGTGTATCCTGTGCTAAGAATGACGAGCATCATTGGAATTACGACCGATTTGCAAGAAAATCGCTACAAAGTACGAAAAGAGTACGCTGAGGCAATTGAAAATGGGGGTGGAATCCCATTTTTGCTACCCCCAATCTCCGGTATGGAAGCAAGATATATTGAATTGTGCGATGGTTTTATCTTTACTGGCGGCGATGATCCAATCATGGAACATTGGGGTATTCAAAGCAATTCACTGACAACGCCCGTCAATAAGAGACGACAAGATTTTGAATTGAATCTACTGAGTGAACTCCAGCACCATCCTGAGAAACCCGTCTTGGGCGTCTGTTTAGGTATGCAGTGGATGTGTTTGATTGCCGGTGGATCAATAGAACAAGATTTGGCTGAACCATTTGCTTCGAACCACAAAAATCAATCTCACAAGATAGATGGCGAGTTAGGTACTGGTTTTGTACATTCACACCATCATCAAGCGATGAATACGGCAGGTTCACTTACAATCATTGCAACTGCTGATGATGGAGTCATCGAAGCTGTACAAGATAAACAACGATCATGGTATCTGGGCGTACAATGGCACCCCGAACGGACAGAAGATGTCGCGTTAGGTCAAGGTCTCTTTAACATTCTTGTTCAATCTTGTTCGCATAAGACCGTGAGTAACAGATGACTATTCCTTCACCATTACAAAACACATTAGAAGAGTATCAAGTCGAGTACACCCCACAACATGATGGTGAGCATAGAGAAGGTGCATCAACCGGTTCGTTTCAAACTCAGTTACTTAGTGAGTTTATCCCTTGGGGTGAAGATGGATGCTCGGTTCTAGCGACAACAGGAATTGTTGAACTTGAGTACGCAGCGATTCAAAAATCTGCAGCAATTTTTGATGCATCTAATCGAAGCACTATCAAGATAACGGGATCAGAACGACTAGACTGCGTGAGCCGTCTAACAACTCAACAACTGTTAGACATGAAGAATGGGGAATCTAAACTCGCATTTGTGACGAGTAGGAAAGGGGCAGTGCTCGCAGATGTTGTCATTCATGTCTTAGATGAGTTCATTCTTTTAGACCTTGATTGCACCGTAGCAAATCAACTCGTCGAGCACATCAAAGCTTACATTGTTATGGAGGATGTTCACGTAGAAGATGTGACAGATCAAACGCATTGGTTTTGGATGCTTGGACCGTCTTCCACAGAGTACACACCAAGAGAGGCACCATGGTTCAAACTTCCAAATGAGTTTTTAGGCATCGATTGCATTGCCATCGCTATTCAACCTGAAGAAGCAATCGTTTTTTGGAAAGGTGCAGTCCAGAACGGAGCACGTCCAGTAGGGTGGTATGCATTAAACATGGCTAGGGTCGAACAGGGCACTCCGATGTTCATGATTGATTTTGACATGAATAACTTACCCCATGAAACGAGTTTGATTCAGAGCCGTGTTGGGTTTGACAAAGGATGTTTTCTAGGTCAGGAGATAGTGG
>CAZVAE010000049.1:0-9392 GCA_964624985.1 uncultured Isosphaeraceae bacterium
TTGTCAACACTAATCCACGTTCGTGCTGAGAGTGGTGGCGGATCCAACGCATACCATCCCTCACTTACCACTTGCTCCATCTCTTCTTCACTGAGCACCCACCCCTCAACAGATGGTCTGAATACAGGACTGCATACAGCCATTGCGAGTTGATCCAAAAAATAGGGGACTGGGTATTCAAGCTCAACCTGAATGGTGTACTCATCAAGAACCCGAATCCCTACAGTATTCTTAAACTTTTCTTCAACCTCTCCAAGGGTCAGGATTGCTTTGTTTTTAAGTTTTGCGGTTCGCCAATCCCAAAATTCCGTAGCTCCCCTGATGACAAAGAAAAAGCTAGAGTAATCAGAGGAGGTGTCAGGAGTTAAAAGGCGCATCCAAGCGTACTGATAATCATATGCAGTAACCTTTGCACCATTACTCCATCGAGCATCTCTCTTTAACTTAAACACATATGTCTGACGGTCATCAGAGATCGAAAAGGAATCTGATCCAGTTGGTTCAACCGAAAAATCTTGATTGTTCCAACCAACCACACCTTCATATACACAATACGCAACCTGCATATCTGTGAGCCAACTCATTCTTTGGGGGTCAAGCGTAAATACATCACCCCTGTTTGCAAAGACAAAATCCGCTCGTGTTCTTTTTTCCTCAACTCCATAAATGAAAAGGACAAAAGTTACGACAATCGCAACAGGTACGATGATTCTATACATAGAAAATTACTGTTTAGACTTCCAGACCTCAACAAGTTCTAAAATAGAGCCGAAATCCCCATCCCTCCACAACTCAATGACTTGAACATCCTCATCGGTACCGAGACTGCGTGAGATAAGCAAACTTGCAGCATGCGCTGCTCCGCCATACGAACCGTGTACGAATGTATCTTCTTCACCTGGAGAGTTGTTGGCTGCGTACGCAACGAAATCGACTAGGGGAGGAACGATTGTGTTTAGGGTTTCATCTCGAACAGTTGAATCAACACTTGGTTCGATGAGTTGCAACATGAGTGATGGTAAAACAAACGGTAATGCCTGTACTCGATGGTCAACACCCTCAGCATCATTGATTGATTGCAACAGTTTTGTTAATGACTGCGCCTGTAATTGAAAAGAAAGTACTTCGAATTCATCCTGTGTGTTTGTATCAAGACCAGGTATTGACTGAAGGGCTGCAAGTGAATCGAATTGCCTGGCGAGGACAAACCACTCCGTTTCTTTATTCGTAAAGTTTGAGAGTAATTGTGCGTATCGTTCAATCCGATTGTCTTGCAATTCGCCTGTCAAAAACGAGGTGCCAATCCCCACAGACGACCACAATCGAAGCGTGGGCCTTGGTTCGGTCGACACATCAGCATGTTTGAGTAAAACGCCACACGCTTGTTCTGTGCCGAGTAACGCAAGCACTTGAAGTGCATTGACTGCAGCCATTTCGTTTGCATTGCTTTGATTTAATAATGGCTGGAAGCCCTCTTTCAGGTACTTTCCGTATAGATTTCGAGCGTATGGTGTCATCCGAACATTTGGCTCAAAAGGATCAACAAGTTTGCCACGTGCCTGTTCTAGGGTGTCCGCATCTTCGGCAAGAAGAAGTTCAGCCCATCCAACAGCATATTTTTGAATCTTTTGTTCATCATCATTTGAAATGGAGCTTTGATCTACGATGTTCGAGATGCTCCTTGGTTGCGCCATTGCAACCGGAGTGCATAAAAGAGCTATAAAAAATGAAGTGAGTCGAATGTTGTGCATAAAAGGAGCCCTTGGGGAGATGTTGTTTTGTCGAAATTACCAACCTTCTGCGAAGGTGTCAACGGCTAGAAGCAATACTCATGTCGAACCAGCAAAAAAAAAGATAAATCCGTGTTACAGTGTCCCCTGAGAACTCAGAATTCCGCCTTAGAGAGCACCAGATCAGACAAAATACTGAGTTTCCTAGATTTACCATGATAT
This sequence comes from uncultured Isosphaeraceae bacterium, assembly GCA_964624985.1. Taxonomy (GTDB): domain Bacteria; phylum Planctomycetota; class Phycisphaerae; order Phycisphaerales; family SM1A02. The sequence continues at coordinate 1,953 of CAZVAE010000049.1, forward strand.
ACACCGCTTTTCTTATTCTTGTAACACTCACCCTCACTGTACATACTGAAGCATCTCAAGGAGCAGATGCCACAATTGAGTCAACGACCCCTTCTGAATTAATGGCCGAAGAGCTAATTCGTGCTGCGAGACAGGCGACAATGAGCGAGCCAATCGACATTCACGCAATTGAAGCCGCTCTCGTACTTGCCACCGAAGCAACTCAACTCACGCCGGATGATTTCTCAACATGGCAAGTCTTGCATGAGGTTGCTCAAATGGCAGACCAACAAACCCTTGCCGCTACTGCTCGAGAGAATTTACTGCGACTAGACCCAATGGCGACAACCCTACAACTTGCACGATTAAGGGATGTTGTTAACAGGGCGCAGACAGCTGAAGAACGGTTAGATGTTTATGAGCAGCTTCTTTCTGAAAGTCGACAACGACAACTTGATTCACGAGTTGCTGCTCGACTTGCTTTCGATGCTGCCGAGTTGCAAAGACAACTTGGTGACACAACACAATTCGCAAGATGGCTCGCAGAGTCAGTTGCTCTTGATCCAGCATTTTCAGAAGCAATGACTCTTGCAACAGGATTTTTTGGAGATGAATCAGCGGATGTGTATCGGCGGGCAGAATTGTTAGCATCAACAATGCTTTCGAACATTCGTGATATCACAACTCAAATCGCACTCGCAGAATTTTTGATGGCTTTTGGAGATTACAAAGACGCGCAAAAAATCTATGACATCATCTTGGGCGAGAACGCATCAAATCCAGGGGAGATTAATGACAACCTCCTTGCGGACATTGTGCTTAGCCAATGGGCAGCAGGGTATGGCGAGCGAGCAATAGACACGTTAACGCAACGCCAAATTGGTTCGGATGAAAAATTCAGAAGATACACTCAATCACAACAACCGAATTTGTCTCCACTTGAGTTAGCTCGGATACATGCGCCATTTGCACCAAAACTTGCAGTGGTTCGTGCAGCAGTGTTTGCAGAAGAAGAAGAAACAATTCAAGAAGCAATGGCACTCGAATCTGTAGCGGGCTCGCTCTTAACCCTCTCTAATATTTATGAATCTCAAGGGGAAGTCGCAACTGGGCAAGTTATCGAGATTTATCTTCAACTGGCTTGGCTCTCTCTTTGGCTAGACAACGATGTCGAGACCGCAAAAACACTCATCACACAGGCAGAAACAGGAGCAACTTTAGATCCAGCAGAGAAACAACGGCTCGAGGGATGGATTGACTACCACACAGGCGATCTGCTTAATGCGAAAACAAAACTTCTCCCCCTTAAAGAGGATCCCGCCGCTAAGGCGGGGCTTGGATTGATTTTCCTTGAAGAAGGAAACAAAAAGGCAGCCGCATTAGAGTTTTTATCCATTGCAAAAAATCATGGTGGCACACTTCTTGGTGTTTGGTCTCGAAATCAACTCAAAAAGATCGTTGGGGCTTCATTTCACATCCGAGAAGAAGTTCCACAACTGCAAGAATTAATGAGCGGTGTTATCGAAACTCTTGACACGATTACAAAGGATCCAAGACCTCCAATAGCGATTCAACTCTCATCTGAATCGAACACATTGCCACCCTATAAACCCGTGTATATCACAGCTACGCTCACGAATAACACAAAGATTCCTCTCACAATTGCACCAAATGGCCCAATCCAACCGCTCCTCCTCATCGAGGCAGGCATTGAAATTTCCGGATTACCGCCAACCCCCACCCCACCAATCGTCGTCGCAATCGATTCATCTATCTCGTTAAAACCAAGGGAGTCTTTAGATATAACAGTCGATCTTCGCAAACACTGGGTTGGGGATCTGTTAAACGAGTATCCATTAAGAGGGGCATCGATCTCGCTCAAAGCAACCGTTAACTTCTCGGCTCGAGAAACAATAAATCGAAGCGGCAACAAGGTATTGGTTTATGAGGTGGGGGCTCTTGGTAAAAAAGCAACATCAAATCCAATACGTATAAATGGTGTTCGTTTAACAGATGTTTGGTTAAAGAATGCTATTGAAGAATCGAAGCAGGCAGTTACGACCGACCAACTCATCGACCTCGTTTTACTGTCACATGTTGTAGGAGACGACGTTATAGTTGATGTTGAGGAGCCCCTTATCACCCCTCCTCCAGGACAAGAGGCAACGATTCCAGAAGAGGGGGAACGACACCCTCTTCAAGATGAAGCAATAACAACAGTGCTTACTACTTTTCCGAAACTTGATAACGTTTCACAATCGTGGGTGCTTGCAACAATGTCCAATGATCCTACGGTTGAGGCAGTTACAGGAATGTTGAAAAATCCAAACTCTACTCTTCCACAACTCGCATGGCTTACTCGGCTCGCCACACCATTTGTTCAAGATGAAGCGCTCGACAATGCACGGCTGATTGATGCCCTCACTTCCGAAAATGAGTCAGTGCAACGTGTTGCCGTTTGGGTTCACGATTTCATACAAAAAGTTGTAAAACAACGTGCAGACCAGCTTCTAAGTAGCCCCTGAAAGAGCAAAAAAGATACTATAGGTGGATGAAGCACGAAGAGTTAGCAAAGCGTATATGTACGGAGGCGGTACTACGTGGAGAATTCACGCTACGAAGCGGAAGAACAAGCACGTGGTATATCGATAAGTATCTGTTTACAACACAACCGGATATTTTAGAAGCGCTGGGAGACATGTTCGCCTCAAAAATACCACCGGACACAACACGATTAGCGGGTGCTGAACTTGGCGGGATTCCTCTTGTGACCACTGCATCGATGGCAAGTGGAATACCCTGTATTTTTATACGTAACCAAAAAAAAGAGTATGGCACCGCAAATCAACTTGAAGGCAAATTAGACCCCGGCGAGAGGGTGGTCATCGTGGAAGATGTTGCAACAAGCGGTGGACAAGTTCTTGAAGCAGCGGAAACTATTCAAGAAGTAGGTGCATCTGTTGTATCAATCATTGCTGTTATCGACCGTGGTGAGGGTGCAAGGGAAAACATCGAGTCCGCTGGATTTGTGTTTGATGCTTTGTTTACAACCGCAGACCTCGGGATTGAAGAGGTTTCATCCTAATGGAAATCGCTTCAACCAGAGTGTTGGTGGGAATGGAGATTCATGTCGAACTTGCAACCGACAGCAAAATGTTTACTGGGGCCCCAAACGGCGCGCTCCCAAAACGGTATGACGCAGCACCAAACACGCTACTCGACCCACTGGTTATGTCGCTGCCCGGCTCTCTGCCGGTAATTAACAGGCGAGCTGTCGCGATGTCAATGCGTGTTGGGCTAGCGTTAAACTGCAACATCGCGAGGTTTACAAAATGGGACAGGAAGAACTATTTCTATCCGGACCTTCCTAAGGGATACCAGATAAGTCAATTCGACAAACCCCTCTGTGTTGGCGGTTCAATAGAGATTGAAGTAAACGGCGAGATAAAAAAATTAGTTAGGATTACTCGTGCACACCTAGAAGAGGACACTGGCAAACTCGGTCACGAGTTACCCGGAGGAGCACACTACGACGGGTCCCTAGTTGATTTAAATCGAGCTGGCACCCCATTGCTTGAAATCGTTTCAGAACCCGATATGTCAAGTGCAGACGAAGCAGTTGCGTATGGCAAAGAGGTGCGTGATATTTGCAGGTTTTTAGGTGTCACCGAGGGCATTATGCAACGGGGACACATGCGTTTTGAACCGAACATCAACGTCATCATCACAACAGAAGATGGTGTCGAGCATCCCACTCCAATCGCTGAGATTAAAAACTTAAATTCATTCCGCGCGTTACATGGCGCGATTGAGTATGAAGCAACTCGTCAAGTAAAAGCATGGAAAGAAGATGGTATCGAGATGGGACCTGGTGCAAAAAGCACCCGCGGTTGGAACGACCAAACACTCGAAACGGTCTTGCAACGAGAAAAAGAAGATGCTCACGACTATCGGTATTTTCCAGACCCAGATCTTGTTCCACTTACCATCTCAAAAGAGTGGATTGACGAAGTCAATGAAACAATCCCCGAGTTACCAGCATCACGCCGCTCTAGATACCAGAGAGATTTCGATCTCTCCAAAAAAGATGCGGATGCACTTACCGCAGAACCATCACTTTGTTTCTTTTTTGAAGCCTGTGAGAAAGAATCTTCAAATGCCACAGAAAGCGCAAAGTGGATTCTGAATATGGGCGCAAAACTTGCGAACGAAAAAAGTTGCCACGTTGATGAACTGGGTATTACACCGAAACAGATAGCGGGGATCATCGACCTAAGGGATACCAATTCAATTGGCTCAACAGCGGCAAACACCCTGTTTGAACTTTTGTGTGAAAGCGACCAAACAGCCGAATCGCTTGCTGAATCAGAAGGACTTTTGCAGGTGACTGACGCAGGTGCACTGACAACATGGGCACAAGAAGCGATCGAAGCACAGCCCCAAGCTGCAGAAGATGTTCGAAATGGTAAAGACGCAGCAATTGGTCGCCTTATCGGAGAAGTAATGAAACGGTCTGGCGGCTCTGCTGATGCTGGAGCTGTTCGTACTCAAATTCTCACATTACTTCGTCCGGAATAGGTGTCATTATGCTTGTTACTCTTTTCGTATCGACAATCACTTTACTACAACCGATTACTCCACTACACACATACAACAGTGTTGAAAATGGAATCATGGTTACTGTTGAGTTGGATGCAGGTACAGATGTGGCAAAACTTGTCCTCTGCGATTTTGAACACAACCAGATTTCCCCACCCGTTTCAGTGACAGGTGGCACGCATGATTTACTCAGCAGGGTTCCCGCCATTAAAGATCTCGAAGAAGCCGCACTTTTGCAACTTATTGTCGACAAAAAACCAACGGCTTCACCGCTTGTCGTTCAACCGTTAACTTCAAGAGAGGTGCCCATTGTCGAAGAAGCTCTTCGACCAGATGGAGAGACAACGTATATAAAAATTGTTGGCTGGGAGGACGAAGCCGCTGAAGATGGACTTCGAACACCATTTGTGAGTGGATGGCGATTGTATGAACATCAAGATGCACTCTTTGACACAAGTGAGGGCATTATTCTGGTTGAACTGCGACCAGATGTTGCCCCAAACACAGTCTGGAATTTTCGGAAGTTAAGTGAGGGTGGCTTCTACCAGAACACAATATTTCACCGCATTGTTCCGATGACGAGCAAGGGACATCCGTTTGTGATTCAGGGTGGCGACCCCACAGCGACGGGTTCAGGCGGTCCAGGATATTGGTTACCGATAGAGAACAGCGATTTGCCCCATGACGATGGTGTGCTTTCAATGGCTAGGGCAAGCGATCCCGACTCAGCGGGTTCTCAGTTTTTCTTTTGTTTGTCGCGTGAAGGAACGGCAAGGTTAGATGGGCAGTATTGTTCGTTTGGAGAAACAAAAGAAGGGAAAGCGGTCATTCGAAAGATTGCCGCAACCCCTCTTTCAGACCCAGCGTCGGGAAGACCGCAGAACCCACCACTCGTTCACTCGATTTCGATGATTCCAGCAACCCCAATCAAATTCGGTGCACTCGATTAATCTAGGTGATCTGTTTGGTGCACTGGCCGCCATGAATGTACTAAAAGAAAACCATGCCCATGATAATTAAGTACTTCACCAGACAACAAAACGGGTGTCGAAGGATTGTTTTTACTCGCCCACGCTGTGAGTTCAGCAAATGAAACACTGGGAAAAATAGTGCATGGCGGGGCCGACAAACCAGTTTAATCAGCGACAAAAATAGCGACCCAAGCGCCAGTAGTATTTCTTACAAGGTGACACCTCCGAGAAGAAATTCTAGACCCCTCTTTAATCGTATCTGCTTGGACTGGATTATTCGCAGCGCTTCGAATTGAACGAACAAGCGAACCAGTTGCCTGTTCTAGTTCATCGACGATATCGGCGATCGAATCATCAAAATCCTCTACGTCAAGGGATTCTTCACTTGGACGAATTGGAATGGAAGTAGGGTGGTTTCGTTCAGCGTGTTCACCTAACGAAAGGGCTTCCCGTATAAGAAGATAGTTGTGATCTCCATACGCAAAAACGTCACCCGAAACCTGAAAAGACCGATTCGGAAACTCAGCAGACGCCGCTTCCATTTCGGCGAGTCGCCGGTTTGGAAGGACAATAAATTGGTCCACAAGACGTCCACCTTCTTTTTGAAGCGGAATTTGAATGACGACGGGGTGTTCATCGCTCTCTCTGTGCAGTTGCCCGTTTGCTTCTATAACTCTGGTACCTTCTCGAAGGAGTGGAACTCGTACACCACTGTCTGGCTGCGTTGCTACACAAGGGAGAGTAAGAAATAGTGCAATCAAAACATTCATCGGCCACATATGGTACCCAAAAAACCCATGTTTTAGGCGCTTTTTGGTCGATGTAAGGAACATGCGATTTTCGTTCATTACGCTTAGTTTGCTTCTGTTATTCAATATTGGCTGTTCCTCTAATCCTTGGGCGTACAACAGTGCTCCGGGTAGTGGTTCAATCGGCAATGAAGCAACTCAAAAGCCAGTGTTGTTTTTAGAAACAATGCAAGTGGGTTCTGGAGTTAGCGGTCAATGGTCTGGGATAGGACCAGAAATGCAAAAAGCATTTACTCGGACACTTCTTAAAACAGGAAAGTTTGAAGTTGCACAAACTCGGTCAATGGCAGAGCAATCATTCGCAGCATTTTCCATTGAATCGGAGTTAACAGATTTTATGCACACAAGCGAAGCCCCCGAGAGTGTGCGCCGAATGAGTTGGTTCACTGAAGCAAACGATGCAATTGTTGCGCTTGATGTTACAGCGACGAATATACACACAGGTCGAGTTGTATTCTCAGACCAACTTGTGTCAACTGTTTCAGCGGGCGCCGAAGAATCAGATCAATATGGAAACCTAGAGTTTGGTTCGTATTTGTTTTGGTCTACACCGCTTGGGGAAGCATCAAAAGAAGTGATAGATGAAGCTGTTGCGAGTTTAGGAACAATTCGTGGCTCAACGCCCGGGGTTGTTGAGATTGTTTCGTATGAGGTTGGTAGCCGAGAAGTCAAATTGTCGGGTGGGGACGTCCTCGATGAAGGTGGTATTTATTATGTTGGGTCAATGAATCAGATGACCGGTGAGTTCACCTCTGTTGATGATGATTTAGGACGACCGCTGCGTTTGCGTGTTGAACACCATTTCTTCGGTTCAACAACAGGATGGCTCCTCTCTGCCCCTGCAGAATATGAACACATCACTGGATCGACCCTCTCCAAATCACCACTCCCCACCCAAGCGACCGCGCAATAAAAACACAATGCAATTTTTTGCTGCAGATGGTTTTGCCACCTGCGCCACTCGAATCCAAAGCGACGCGTTTCGCACTGCTTTGGCCTTACAGAAATACCCCGCGAGCCGCGGGGTATTTCTGTAAGGCCGAGGTGGGATTCGAACCCCCGAATCACGGATTTGCAATCCG
>CAZVAE010000050.1:0-9308 GCA_964624985.1 uncultured Isosphaeraceae bacterium
ACCTGTGACTTCTTCGGTGTAAACGAAGCGCTCTAGCCAACTGAGCTAATGGCCCCCAGTTTTTGTCGTTTGCTATTCCTAGGAGGGTGTCGCATACGGCCTGAAGGGTTCAATTGTACCAGTTTCTTCGGAATAGAGCAGTGCTCGGTGCATTCCGAGTTTCGATGCATCGGGCATGTCAATGAGGTTCGTCGAATCGTTGGCGCCCATCTGCAAAAGCACACGCATATCGAACTCTCGAAGTGACTGACGGTCAAACGAACGGTTGAGGTTCGCAAGGGTATCCGTAGAACAAATGACATGCATCCCAAGTGGCGGGCCTTCCTTGAGGAGTTCGGCAAGTACTTTCGCTGGACTTTTGATCTTCTCCTCATCGCCCATTGAGAATCCGTAATCATCCTCATCGCGACGCAAATCTCTAAACCGATGCAACGCATTGATGATGAGATACATCGTCCGTGCATTTGTCCCGCCATCCTCCAATCTTTTTTGCAATTCTGTATTCAAGGATGCCATCTGCGCTTCAACATCACGAACACCAACATTCATAACGCTGTTCGTCATGTGCTCGGTCACATCTGGCAAGATTTTTGCGTGGGAGGCATCTTGCGGTGTGCCATCAAGCAGAATAAATGACACATCGTTCGGCGAATATTGTTTGTCAAGTGAACGCATCGTGCTTGAAACCATGTTCGTCGTAGTTTCATCTTGTTGACCGACAATAAGTAAGTTTGAAGCAGAGGTCGGTCTAAATGTCGCCGAGGTGTCTTCCTTAATCGCCATCGCGCCACCAAGCCATGCCTTTGCGGACAACGGTTTTTCACTGACTTGCAGTGCATTAAACATGTTATTGTCTCGCAGTAGCACGGGCTGATTGCCTTCGTACACTACCATCTTGCGATCTGTACCATTGTCTTTTTCGATTAAATCTTCAAGGAGAACCTCTCTCTCTTTGTCATTTAACCACACAACTTGAAATGGCGAGTTCCCTTCAACGTTCCCTGCGGCATCGTTGTAAATTGCTTCGCCTGGTCTGGAAAGTAAACGCGCTGCGGCGTTATCTTCATTGAGAATAATATAACTGTCCTGTTCTGAACATTGCAACGCAACTCGAACGGCCATTTGTCCCATGGTCGAGCGGCTTAAGGTGTAGGCTCCATCCAACGTTTGCGAACCCATGATGGCGTGAATTCCAAAGGCTCGTCCTTGGCGAACAAGCCGATCAAGAAGCAAGTTTGCTTCTTGAGCAACGCGGTCATCATCGACGAAAAATTCTTGGAATTCATCGATGATGAGAAGGATGCGGGGCATTGGCTCGTCTGAAACATCTCGGAATCCTGCGATGTCTTGTACTCCCATATCACGGAACAATTCGCCGCGACGTTTAAGTTCAGCGTCAATCTTCTGCAAGACACTGATGCCAAACTCTCTGTCACTTTCAACAGCTACAACTCGTGCGTGCGGTAATCTATGAGTTGCGTACGTCTTGAATTCAACACCTTTCTTGAAGTCAACAAGATAGAACTCAACTTCTTCAGGGCTGTACCAGAGGGCTAAGTTCGTGATAAGCACATGTAATAAGGTTGATTTTCCGGAGCCCGTCTTTCCTGCAATGAGTGCGTGCTGAGCAGTGCCACGTCCAAGCGTTAATTGTTGTAATTTCGTTGCACCTGAACGTCCAAGTGGTACCGCAAGTTTGTCTTTGGTGGAATGCGTCCAAACCTCCTCGGTAGTTGGAGAGATAACGCTAAACGGAACTTCGACGCGGTGCGTACTGTCGGCCGTTTCCCCAACCTGTTTGACGATTGTGGTTGAGACATCTTCGTCTGGTGGTGATTCTAGTGTTAGCGGCAAGTCGCGTAACTCATCTTCATCGATACAAAAGGCGCCTTCTTCTTCAGTAACCTTCAAAGGGATGCGGTGTAACGTGTCCGTATCGATGCCAGAGGGAAGGGGGAGCGAAGTGTCACGGTGAATAATGACATGTACGCCACACCGTTCTCCGCTCGTGATGATGCTTGATAAACGTTTGGCTGCATTCTCAGAAAAGTTGTTTGGCAAATCTGCAATCACTAAGAAACGGTAGGGCTCGGCAATCTCGCCTGCTTGTTCGTTGTATTCATCGATTGTTTGGAATTCGTTTCGCAAATACTTTTGAATGACAGTCTCCATGTGCTCAGTCAACCTCGCAAGTTGAGTCTCGATGTGCCTTGGCTCTGTCCATGCTCTGTCTAAGAGTTGCGATTCTTCATAGTCCGCAAGATGCAAGACACTTGCAAAACTTTGGCCTAAACCAACAGGGTCAATGAGCGTGAACTTTGCCTTTCCTGGTGGAATGGAAGTCAATACCCTAAGCATGGCATTTTGAATGAATGAGATACATGCATTACGTTCTTTGCCGGAGGATGAAATGAGCATCGATGTCGCACTTGGCAGCGTCGTGCAGAGTGGCAGTGCAATGGGATTGTTCGCTGGGGGAGGGAATGCACTGCTTGGGAGTTCGCCCGCAATCGAATGGACATCAACTGAAAATGAGCCAACCGGAATCGTCCGAGACGCTTCTGCGCTTGGTTGCCATGCATTCCAATTGGAGCTCCAAGATGGATGATCGTTTTGATTTTCGGCAATTTGCGCACGGCTCATTTCATCAAACGCATTGAGAACACTGTTCCATCGATGCTCCATCGCATTCATGGAATCTGCCTCATCTTTTGCATTTGCAGCAATGGCATCATCGTGGGTTGCGTGAATTCGATTTAACGAATCTTCTTCTTCGCTATTGAGCGAGGCCATCGTTTCGTCATACGTCTGGTTTGCGGTTTGCAGGTCATCCTCGATTTTTGCAGCGAGTTTTGTAGCAACGTTCGAAAAGCGTCCCTTTTCTTTGTCTAAGTCTTTTTTGATGAGTCGGTCTACTTCGTCAAGTTTTGGTCTGTATTTATCTTCTGCTTTCTTGATTTCTTGATCTCGGTTTACGGTGATCGCGTGTTCACGAGATTTGCGTTTTTCGTCAATTGCATTGATGGAGTGGTCGAAGGCGGATTTTGCGTGTGTGACCGCATTGCGAAACTCGGCGTGTTTCTTTTTGACAGAGTTTTTTCCTGATGCATACGTTACGATGAGGGCTAATGTTGAAAGTGCTAACGCAACAAGTGGAACAATAAAAAGGAGTGGCTCGATTTCCCAATTCAAGTACGCTCCTGTTGCTGCAACAGAGGCCGCAGTCGCAATGAGGACAATAAATGCTGGCCTGAAGCCAGAGAACCACTTTGCCTTTGGATCAGATTGAATAGCGTGAAGCGCCTCTTTTGCTTGATGTGTGTATGCCTCCATCGACTTGCCTATTGCCAGTGAACAGTCACCTTCGCTCATTGTCGGTGATTGACGTAGCCGTGATAAGGTGCGAGCAGCTTCATCGCACAACTCTTCAAGTTCTTCTTTAGTGCCATCGAGTGCATCGATAGCCTCTTGTGCGCTATCTCGTGGACCAGCAATGGCACCCTCATAGACTGATTCAGCAAGCCAGACTGCTTCGTTAAGTTTATTCTCTGTCTGTTCTGTGATTTCTTCAGCGCTTGAATTGATTTCGATCACTCGCTGTTCGTGTTTGTCCTTAAGAACTTGTGGTTCTAACTCCCTGCGTTTTTCAATCTTTTTAAGGGTCTGTTCTTTTATCTGCAACGCTTCTTCTCTTTGTTGAGCAAACGATGCAACGCACTTTTCAGTTGAACGCTCTTTTGATGTTTCGGCAGCGGAGTGAGTTGAAGTGATCCGTTCGTGCAGTGCAACTTCTTGATCGTGCGTTTCCTGAATTAGAAGCCGCAGCGCTGCGATTTGTTGCTTTTGTTGTTGAAGAGTGGAGTTCATTGGTTGAAGTATTATCGGGTATCTATGCGTATTCTCGCTTTAACTGCAATCATTTTGAGATTGCACGACGGATTCTCCCATTGTTTCCATTGCATTAATCGCGGCATTCACACTGTCAAGTAATGGTGCGATGTGCTTATCTTCGATTCGCTTGCTGACAGGGTCGTCCCAGTGCTCAGTCGCTACGTCCCACTGATACATCAACGCTTTCGTCGCTTTACTCAGTTGTGCTGTCGCTGCCTGCATGCTCATCTTTTGATTCCTTTTGATTGTCGCCTTTTCGAGCGATTGATGACCCTGTTACATCTTCGTGAAGATCTTCTGCAATTGGAGTTGTACTCGCCAAGTACGATTCTAATGTTGCAATCGAATTTTCAATGAGTACAACAGTTTTATGCGCATTGCCATCGAGCGCTGAACTCAGCGGTGAAACTGCTCCGCGATATTCGTTGGAATTCCGCTCAAACGTTCGTGACCATCGTTTCGTTTTTTCTAGTTTTCGTTTGGCATGTTCAATTTCTTCTTTTCGCCTGCGTACAAGACGCACTTGGTCGGTTGGACCTCTTGGATTATCCGGTTGAGAAATGGTCGCTCGGAACAACTCGCTTTTTGCTTGATTTAACCGTTCTTCGGCACGCCTAATTTCTCGAATCCAGTGACTTGGTTGATCAGACTGTAACCAAATCTGCATTCGCATTACTTCTGAATCACTTGTTGAAATTGCTCGCTTCGCTTTGTCGATAAACTTAATGAGCGCAACTCTAAACTCCCGAAGGGCCTCTAATGAACGAACATTTGCTGCTTTTGCCATGCGTTACCGTTGTTGGAGGTACTCTTCGATACGTTGTGCTTTGCGAAGGAGAAATGGAATTTGTTCTGCAGATGATTTTGCGAAACGGTCCATTGCTTTGACGGTGAAATCAAACTCTTCTTCAAACTTACGTTGCTCTTGATCTCTCCAACTTTGGGAAAGGGAGGCCATCCTTGAACGCATCACCTGGAGTTGATGTGTTAAATCATCATTAAAGCGCTTTAAATCGTGGGCGAAACGTCTGATTTCTTCTGGGTCTGCTATTGCTTTTGCCATAATGGTATGTTCCTTACAGTGAAGGATACCTGCGAGTGCCGTTTTTGGCGAGTTTTTCACGCAAAATGATGAATATAAGCCCAATAATAAGGAACAGCCATACATCAAGATGAGCGTATATCATTGACTCTTTTGGAAGAACGGGGATGACGATTGGCGATTGAGGATGCCCATCGAGTGCGTACTGAATGGCGATTTGCCCCTCAAAATGAAGAGGAAGCCGTTGCTCAAACGGAATAGAGAGCAATTCAGGATTTCGCAATAAATTACCACTGCTATCGGTCACAATACACCGAAGATCAATTTCTCCAATTCGCGCGGGCCATGGCTCTGCAAAGACAGCGAGGCGATGCAGTTCCGTTTTTGCAGTCGCGATGAGATGCCCATTGTCTGCCATGCACACGTAAGGAAATCCAATGAGAAACAAACACAGAATGTATTTTTTCGAATTCATGCAATCATTCCTCTCATTTGCATCGGTTGAAGGACAATCCAAATACCAGTGATATAGAGAATCGTACTGAGTGCAATCCAAGGCAACCGTTCTGTATAAGTATTGACCAGTCTCAAGCAAAGTGCAACGGTCGCTAAGAAACCACATGTAAGTACGAACAACTCGAACGAAATAATCCAATCAGGGGTGTTCGAAAGAGCCCACGTGGTCTCAGGTTGGGATGCGAGCCCAACATCATAAAGTGCTCGCTTCGTGACAGGCAGCAGAGATTGATACGAGGTAAAGAAATGAAAGAGAAGATGCGCCGCCCACATTGAAATGCCAAGAGGAACGAGGGACCACGCAACTTGGTAGGACGTTGCAGCGACTCTCTTTGCAAGCACGCAAAGGATTGATGGCACAATAAATGCAGAGCAAAGTATAAACATAGCGGTCACGAGTTTTGGAGAAGGTGCACCAATCCAGTTTGAAACAGAATCGATGCACCTGTGTACTGGCGCAATCATTCCGGCAGCATTTGCGAATGCTCCGAAGACGATGACAATCATCAGCGCGGTGTAATCCTTGCGCTCAAGAGAACCAACTGAACCACGATACTGATCATGCATCACATCACTTGCTGGGAATGTGGGTGCAAGATGTACATTATCGTGAGGGCATGCTCGCACGCAATCCAAGCAAAGCGTGCAGTCGAGGTTCCCTTCCTTCGTTGGCACAAACAATTCAAGTTCGCACCCATTAGATTGTTCATTTCCGCGTAGGCAGTCTGCAGTAAGGCAAGAGTCGCATGTCGTGTGATTGCGAGGTTGAATCGTGAATGGCGAAAGCATCGAGAGTACAAAATGGAATTGCCCAATTGGGCATACCCATTTACAAAACGATGCACCTTTGAAAAATGTGTCTACAGAGAATGCAATGACAAAATAGCCAATGATGATCCAAGCAGTGAATGCAGGCGAATTCCAAGGTGAGAACGTCTCGTACACGATAAGCCAACAAAGAAAGATAGAAGTAGCAATCCATTTGTTCCTTAAAGGTGCTGGCCAGCGTGGCCTCACGATCGGCAACTTCTTGCCTAGTGCTCGTACAAACATAAAAGGGCATGCGAAGCAAAAGAGATTGCCCGCAATTAGGATTGCGATGATGACGAGGCCTCGCCACCAAATCCAAGGCAAGATTCCTGAAAGATTCAGTGGTGAAATTTGAGGTCCGAGTAGCCCGTCGAGGATGATGACGATGGAAAGACAGAACAACGTAATTTGAGCAATTTTTCTGACGAGAAGTGTTGAGTACCACGGTTTTCCATCTTTTTGTTTTACTGGTTTTGGAGTATATTTTTTCTTGGGCGGTGCTTGAAGTGCGTCGCGGTTCGTCAATATATTTTTTAGAATGACAGCAGCAGGAATGAGGTACACGATCGCGCTTGAAACCCACATCAGCGCTCCAGCTGCTGCTTGGTCTCGCATTCTCGTTGTACCGAAGAGTCCAATGTCCGGATAGAAGGAGTACAGAGGAGAGTTTGCAAATGTGAATATTGCAGAGAAGATTGTGTTTTGTAAATCTGCAACGAGCAAATATGGAATCATCGCCCAACGTGGCCAGATGGCAGTGGAAGGGTTGGGCGCGATAATTGGGAACCAAAACAAAAGAGATGTGCCTATAAAACAAGCATGTTCAAACGAATGCCATCCATCACTTTCAAGTGCGAGTTGGTACGCAAATGGAATATGCCAAAACCATGTCGCGCTTACAAAGAGCAGCAATGCCACAATTGGATGCACAAAAGACCGTGCAACGGAATGAATTGTGTCTGATGCTAGAAACGGACCGAGCCAATATTTTTGGATTGTTTTCGGTAAGCCGCAAAGAAGGGGAAGTGCTGGCCAACCAAGCCAGAGAAGTGGTGGCGCAACCATCATCAGAAGAACATGTTGTGCCATGTGCACTTGCAGTAGCAAGTTTGCAAAGGCATCGATTGGAGAGAGTACTGCGACCAAGATCGTGGTGATCCCGCCGAGGAAAGACCAAAGTCTCCAATATGTAAATAAAGATGGCTGTCGTCGATGTAACCCGAGCCAACCACGTAGGTACAAGAAGGAAGCAATTACTGACAAAAACAAGATGGCCCAATCCATGCGCCATGATGTGAGCACAACTTGCAGTGTGTCAGTCATCGATACTTACTCAGTTGGATTCAATGCTTTGTTCGCAGTTTTTGCAGCAAGCTCATTTTCAGGATGAAGGGTGGAAAGGAAATGCACGAGGGCTGTTAACTCTGGAGATGTGAGGTTATGTCCAAACGTTGGCATGTTGCCGCCACCGCCGATGGCTTGCCTCATTAACTGACCGTTTGTCTTAATCGTTGCGATGTTGTCGAGTGCAGGTCCACGTCGACCTCCAATTCCTCCTAGTTCGTGACAATTCCTGCATTGTTTGTATTGGAACGTCACTGCACCAGCGAGCATTAATGGATCTCGGCCTTCAATAAATTCAATAGGGGTTTCGTCAGAACTCCACGCATCCATTCTTGGTGACCATGGTGCTTCATACCCGAGCCAAGTTAAGACGCTAAGCACGGTAAAAATAAACACAAGTAGTAGTGCAGCAATTGGCCTACGGCTGATATGTCGCTCGCCACTATTGCTAAAAAATGGAACTGCAAAGAGTGCGAGAATAAGAACGAATGGTGCGGTAAGCATCAAGAACGTTTCAATTCCAGGAGGAAGAAGTGCGAGCGATGAGAAGATGAACATGAACCAGATATCTGGCTTCGGCGAAGTGTCAATAATGGTTGGGTCAGGGATTCCATTTGGACCAGATGGGCCAAAGATTGCTGCGAGAATTGCGACAACAATGACAAGGCCGCCACTAAAAATGGCATCCCGTGCTATTGGTGTAGGGAAGAACGTTGTGCCTTCATCGCCTGCGATTCGTTTTTCATAATCCTTTCGCTCGGTTGCTGGGTTCACAAGAACGCCAGCTTTGGGGGGGTCAGAGATCCCGTTCTTGAGGACAAGCATGACATGAAGAAATATGACACCAGCTATGGTGATTGGCAGAATAAAGACGTGGAGTGCATAGAAGCGAGTTAACGTTTCGCCGGCGATGATTGGACCACCGAGCATGAGATGCACAAGATATGGACCCAATATAGGAACTCGGCCAACCATTGAAGCGCCTATGCCTAGACCCCAATATGCGTTTTGATCCCATCGAAGCACTTGACCTGTAAACGCCATTGCAAGAACACAGATAAAGAGGACGACCCCAAATATCCACGTGAGTTCTCTTGGATATTTGTATGCAGCAAAGATGACAACTTGCACAAGGTGGCACAAAAGCATGAAGACCATTGCGTTTGCAAAAAAGTCGTGCATTGCCCGCACATACCAGCCAAGCGGTTGGACGTAATTTAGGTGTTCAAGAGATTGATACGCTTCGCCAGCACTTGGAACATAGACGAGGGTAAGAAGGATTCCCGTCAATATTTGCATGATGAAACACGTTAGGGTTGCTGAACCAAACACGTAGAACCAACGTGCGCGGAGTGGAACTCGGTGAGACATAATCGGCCCGAGTGACGATTGCATTTGCATACGATCGTTGACCCAGTGAGAAATATGTTTCAAGGGGTTCTTCACGCTACACACTCTCCTGAATGGTCGGGAGTCTTCCTCCGCGGACTTCAAGTGTGTCATCTGCAATTCGATATTCGTATTCGTACAATCCACGTGGTGGCGGTCCGGATGCTCTTGAACCGTCTGCGTAATACACTCCACCGTGACATGGGCACATAAACAACTCAGATTCGGCAAACCATTTCACAGGACAGCCCAAGTGCGCGCAATTGATTGCGAAGATTTGGAACGTATGTTCATCAATCCTACGGACCCAGCATGG
>CAZVAE010000051.1:0-9146 GCA_964624985.1 uncultured Isosphaeraceae bacterium
AGTTCGGAAATCGTAGAAACAATCCGAATGGCTCTATCCTGAAGTTTCTGATTGCTCGCTTTTAAATCGACCATTAAATTGCCGTACACTTTTCCGAGCTTTGTAAAAAGTGTCGTTGTGATAATATTGAGTGCTAACTTTGTAGCAGTGCCCGCCTTTAAACGGGTCGAGCCAGTAAGTGGTTCAGGTCCAGTGTTGAGGTAAATCTGATAATCAGCACATACAGGAACGTCACTACATGTGAGAAAACCGGTCATTGCGCCATGTTCTTTTGCTAACTCAATGCCACCAACTACCCATGGTGTAGTTCCACCTGCTGCAATCCCTAGAACAGTGTCATTGGGCCCAATATGTAGACGATTAAACTCTTCAACTAGCCCATTTCGGTCATCTTCTTTTGCTTCGGAAGAGATTCGAAGCGCACGATCTCCACCGGCAATAATCCCGATGATTAATTCAGGAGATGATTGAAACGTAGGCGGGCATTCTGCAGCATCGAGAACACCAAGGCGTCCAGAAGTTCCACAACCAATATAAACGAGTCGACCACCCGATTCTATCTGCCCATGTAGAGCGTCAATGAATTGAGCGATTTCTGAACTTGCAGATTGCACAGCTGAAATTGCACTGTTGTGGTCAACTGCTAAGAGGTTCACACACTCCTCAGTGGATAATAAATCTAACATCTGAGTTTCAGAATGGATTTGTTCGGTAGAAATGTCACTTCTATCTGGCGGAAGAGTCATCGTTGCAGTGTAATAAAAAACAACGCCTCGCATTACTGCGAGGCGTTGCAATTAAAAACTAAAAGTGTGAATTAGACCATTTCTTTCAATGCTTTTAACGGAGTAACTTTTACAGCTTTACGAGCTGGTTTTGCAGGTATGTCACGTGTTTCACCAAGAAGTGGTAGAAATACGTTTTTACGTGCTGGTCGTCTTGGAACAATTTTCTTTTTCACTTTCATTAAACCTGGCACCGTAAATACACCAGGGCCTTTTCGACCAAGGTCTTTTTTGATCATGCCGGACATAGATTCAAAAACAGATGTGACTTCCTTGCGGGATAGACCAGTATCATCAGCGATTCCCGCGATGATTTGAGTTTTTGTGCGAGGTTTACATTCAGTAGTTTTTGCACTTTTCTTCGTTGTTCGTTTCTTCGTTTTCTTTTTGGCCATGGATTCGATTCCTTTCTGTGGTCCAACTCGTTCTTGTGCTCTCCCGCCAACCCTTGGCGAATCAAATGGCACGTAACGTGGAAAATGTAACTCCTTTAGGAGTTCATAACAAGTGGTTTGCAAAGGAAAAACCAGTGTTTTTGTAGTTTTTTTAGAATTCGAAAGAGTATTGTCTTAAAGAGCAATGAAGATTATTTTTCAATTTTTAAATAATCTTCATGGCTTTCAATCATGTCATCCATCAGGGTTTCAAAGGTGTATTTAGGATCCCAACCGAGTTCGGTTCGGATTTTCGTCGAATCACCCTTCAAGTCGTCGAGTTCCTCTGGTCGCAGATATCGCTCATCTAAAACATAATAGTCTCGATAATCCATGCCCAATTTGCTAAAGACATATTCGCAACAATCCTTCACACTATGTGAGACGCCAGTTGCACAACAGAAGTCATCTGGTTTATCCGCTTGCAAAATCATCCACATTGCTTCGACGTAATCCTTGGCATGTCCCCAGTCACGACGGGCATCAAGGTTTCCCATTCGAATCTCGGTTGCTTCACCTAACGCAATAGCAATAGCTCCTTTTACGATTTTGCTTGTGACAAAGTTCGAACCACGTCTAGGTGATTCGTGGTTAAACAATATGCCATTGCTAATAAACATGTCATACGAATGTCGATAATTCCTTGCAAGGTTGTACGCAAACACTTTTGAACAGCCGTACGGGCTTACTGGGAGCATTCGAGTCGTTTCACGTTGGAAACCATCATCATCGATACAGTTACCAAACATTTCTGAGGAAGATGCTTGGTAAATTTTTGAATCTGGCTTAATCAATTTGACCGCTTCGAACACATTAAGCACACCTACTGCGTCAGCTTGCACTGTGTAAACTGGAACGTCGAAACTAATTCGCACGTGTGATTGTGCAGCAAGGTTGTAGACTTCATCTGGCATTACTTTTTGCATAATTGCAATGAGAGATGAAAGGTCAGTGAGGTCCCCGTAATACAAATGCAAATCCTTAAAGACGGCATCAAGCCGCGCGGTTTGGTTTTCTGCAACTGAGTTTCTCTTCAGGATGCCATGTACCTCATATCCTTTTTCGAGTAGAAATTCTGCTAAGTAAGAACCGTCTTGTCCATTGATTCCGGTGATGAGTGCCTTTTTCATACGCGTATTTCTTTCTTATTTGCTTTGTACCAGTCGATCGCTTTTGTTAGACCGTCCTGTATAGAGGTGAATGTGAAGTCGGGCATATGCTCTTTGAGCACGCTGTTGTCAGAAGGTTTCTTTAACTGTCCATCTGGAAATGAATCGTCATAAACAATTGATCCCTCGAAGCCCATGATATCAGCGATAGATTGGGCAATTGTCGAGATTTGGATTTCATCGTCAGGAGACATAATAAATGGGATCGGCGAATCGTAATGTTGCAATACCCAAGTGGCTATTTCGGCTACATCACCCGAGTACATAAACTCTCTCCAAGGTTTTCCTGAACCCCAGATAACAAAATCCGTGTTTTCTTGGATTGCAGTCTCACATTTTCGAATCAGTGCGGGGATGACGTGACTATTTTGAAGGTCAAAATTATCATGAGGACCATAAATGTTACATGGGATTACAGTGACGAAGTTGCACCCATATTGGTCTCGATACGCTCTGCTTTGAATATCAAGCATTCGTTTTGCGTACGCATACGCATAATTTGACGGGTGGGGCTCTCCATTGTGGATTTGATCGGGACTGAGTGGATATTGAGCGTTATCGGGAAAAACGCAGGTACTCATAAATGAAACAACCTTGTCTACACCGCACGCTCGAGCTGCCTCGAGGACGTTCGTGTTGAGGGTTATATTTTCATAGTAGAAAGCGCCCAACTGTTCCATATTGGCTTTGATCCCACCAACTTTTGCAGCACAATGAATGATTTGGGAAACACCATGTTCTTGGATGTACGCGATAGTCGCATCGAGATCCATCAATTCTAATTCTGCATGAGTTGGCTTGAGGTCTGCCTCAATTGCTGAACCAACAAGGCCTCTACCTCCAGTTACGAGTAAAGACATGCGTATATCCTTCTTGGATGAATAAAGATGTATAGCATTGGAGTGTGTATATTATTCTCGATGTGCAAGTTCAAGGACGTCAAAATACGCTTTCCCTGATTTTTCTATCGTGTATTTCGTTTCTAGAAGCGTTCTAGCACGAGTTCCCGTATTCTTTGCTTCGTCCGGATTCGCCATCATCTTTCGCACGTATTTCACAAACCCATCAGCATCATCAATATCAAACCAAGCGCCAATATCATTTTCTTCAATAATTGGTCTGAGTTCAGATTTTGGCGTGGAGAATGCGATGATTGGACGTCCTACTGAAAGGCACGTGTAGAGTTTGGAGGGGAAGCTAATGCCATCAATTCCTTTGGCAATCGTTACGATGAGCGCATCGCAGCAGTTGAGAGCATCGTTAAACTCTTCCTGTGGTGTATACCCGAGCAAAGTGGTATTCGTGAGTTTCATCTCAGCGATCTTTTCTGCAAGTGCATCTTTGCCACCACCTGCGCCTGTGATGACAAGCCGAAAATGATCATCAAGCAATTGCCTAGCGCCTTCAAGAATCATATCGAATTCATAGTAAAGCCCTAAGTTCCCAGAATAGAGTACGGTGAATGGTTCAACCAAACCGTGTTCATTTGCAAATGTACTTTGTTCTTTTGGTTTTGGTGTCAACTCATTTGGATCGGCCCAATTTGGAATGACATGGACACGACCTGGATCAGGTCCATAATTTTTGACGATAAGATCTTTCGCTGCATCGCTTAAGACGATGATTTGCTTTGCCCTCCGATACATGATTCTATTGCACCATTGCCAAAAGCGATCAATGAATCCACCTTGTTTAATCTTGCCAAGCCAGACGGCGATTTCAGGGTACGAATCGTGTAAGAGAACTACGTATTTATGTCTGAAGATAAATGAACTAAAGCCACCAACGAAACCAAGAAAAGGGGGGTTGGTTGTGTAGAGAAAAACTTTGCCTTTGCGTTTTGGTAGGACATGAAAAAGAGTCAGAGGAACTAGGAAACTGACGATGTTTACAAGTCTGCCGATGATGCTGTCCTTGTTAAAACGAGTTACATTCATGCGTAATGTATCTACTCCATTACGAAACTCTCTTCGAGGGCAGGGTTGCCATGATTCTGGAGGGCCATAAGAGGGTCTGCTCGTAACAACTTTTACACCTGCTCCAAGTGCTGCAAGTTCCTCTGCAAGTTCAAAAAGAAGGTGCCCAGAAGAAGCGACATCAGGCGCGTAGTAGTGGTTCAATATCACGATTTGCATCGGATTTGAGGTGGGTTTGTTGCTGGGTTCAATTGAAGAATTGTCCATAGTGTGCGGTAACTATATCGACATATTTGACCGTAATTCGAACCTAAATAGAAGTAAAGCCCGATTTTCCTTGCTTCAACGATTCGGTGTGGTATTTTAGGCTGATGCTTATCACATCCCTAGTTTCCTGCTCCCTCTTGCTCACTCCTTTAGACATTGATGCTTCGATTAGCAGCATTTCAGGAGAGTTCGAGCAATCTATATATATGCCCGGCACGTTGATTGGGAACTGGGATCCTAAAACGAATCCCGAAGGTACCAGCACTCTTCCAGGGATATGGGGAGGTAGCGGCAACAATCCAATTGAGTGTGAGTTGACTCCAGCATTTGGTGGCCCTTACGACTCCTCAAGTGCAGGTAGTCTTGAAGTAGAAATTGACAGTGTGAACAATCAAATGACGATTACGAACTTGCACCTTTCTGCTTTTGATGATGAACCTGCAATGTTCCCCGTTTCGCTTGGGATGTTGTACGAAACATTCCGCACAGTACAACCCGATTCACTCTTTCCTGGCGGGATTCAGGTTGATATTCCGCTTGGCACAGGGAGCATCATTTCATTGCAATTCGATCAAGAATTTGAAATAGTTGCCGACCTAGTACAAATAGACTCTCAATCTTGGACATTCGATGTTGTGATTCCTGTCATTACGACATTTGAGTTGGCTATCTTTGAGACTCCAAGTGGTCCACTTTCTTCACCCGGACTGATGCCGTTAACTGGCACGGTGGTTCAAACGGGAAATCAAATTCAGTTGACATCAACTTCTATCTTGGAATCGGATGAAGTTATTGAAGACCCTCCATTTTCATTTGAAGATGTGCCTTTCGATGTGCCAACGATTCTGCCACCAGGCGATTTTGCCCATCTGCTATTCAGTGCAAACGCAGAATTAGCAACCTCTTCAAATGCAATTTCTATTCAGTTAGTTGCAACTGGTAGTTCTGCAACACCGGGTGATGTTGATGGCGATGGAATTGTAGGCGTAAGTGATTTGCTTGCAATCATCGCGGTTTGGGGTCCTTGCCAAGGATGCGACGAAGATTTGACTGGGGATGGATATGTGAATGTAACCGATCTGCTCGAAGTTATTGCGAATTGGTGAAGTGCATAAACAAGCTGGGCGTCTATCCAGAGACGTACACACAAATCAACAACGCATGTTAGCTTCTAAAGCAAAGGATAATTCGAAGCAAATCACAAGGGAAAAATCTGGAAAGAACAGGGGTACTAATTGTTTCATTCTCATTTTTAAAAAGCCTCTCGTATGAGAGGCTTTTTTAGTAGTACGCATTAGGTTTTGCGATGATTTATCTACATAAATCTTCAAGAAAATCTGCATCGTTCATAATTCCATCGGTTATTGCAGAAAAATTGTTTTTAGTTCTAGTAGCGGTGGCCATCTGCCCAAACCCTTTCGCATTTTCTTGTATTTTGAGCCCTAAATTAGCGCTAACTGAATCATACTGCGAACTCCAATTTTGGCAATATTCATTCTGCGCATCTATATTTGATTGCAATAACTTTTTGAGAATTTGCAAGTCATTTGCCAACTGCAACTCTAAATCCCAGTAGGCATCAACTTGTGCAGTCGAATATCCACCATTAGGATTAAAATTGTTGTCTATAAAACGAATTTGTAATTCACAGGTGTTCAATAGATTGTGCACAGCGTTCTTCAAATTATCTTTTGACGTTGTGGATTCATGTGTGAGATTCGTTTCTGATGAACAACTAGAAAAGAATAATAGTAAAACTGCAATATAAAATATTCTCATTGATTTGTATCCTTATTTTTGATAACAACTTCGTTACCACAGTAGCAAGAAGCGTGGGTTTTAGGACGAAAGTCCAATGGATTTCTTTGACGAACTTGAGGATACTGTTTCGAGTAATGGTTCATTGTTTGGCATGACTCCTAAGATTCAGATGGTAATAAGGACAGTGAGCTGTTAAAGGTCAACCATCCAGAAGACTGGTTGAGGTAGTCAAATGAACCCGAGAATTTAGCAAGCTTAACGTCTTGCCCATTTGCCGAGGCAATAATTTGGGGGGGACCAATGTTCTGTAAAAATGCTTAATTTCTGACTAATATCAATGTTTTTCATGCATAAATGATAGCAAATTAAAAAGTTACAATTTTTTTCTTGCCAATTAGTGTTCCCCATATTTAAATGTAGTCATAAGAGGCGAGAAGAAGAGATGGAGCCCCCTAATTTTAGGGGGCTTCTATTTTTTATATTCATTGGATTATCAGTGAATCTATGGAATAATGTAAGGATGATTAATTTTTTCATTAACACAGTAATAGTCTCGCTTCTTTCTCAAAGTCATTTTGTACAAGAAGGGACCAGCCTCAAAGAAGTAAATGCATTTAATGGCACCACACTTCAATTCTCTGATGATTTTTTTAACATACGATCAGATGAACAAATTTCAATCATTGACTTCCCGCTATCTAAAAATGAAAAGGTTGATTTAACTCTAGAAGCTTTTGATGTTTTTACATCTGATGCCGAAGTCGTTATTGGAAAATTAGATAAAGACAACACAGTCATTAATCAAAATATCGAAAGACCGAACATCACGCTTTTAAAAGGTGCTGTTGATAGATATCCAGATTCAACAGTCTTCTTTGCTATTGGTGAACATGGCACAAATGGCTGGATTGAATTAGATGATGAAGTTCACATTATTGCAACACATCCAAAAGACAGATGGACTGCTATCTATAATCAAAATGAAATTGATCCTGATCTCATGAACTGGGTTGATGTGAAATGCGCTGCTGATGAACTTGAACACAATCACTTCGCTTATGGTGAGAGCTCGAGGGGTGGCGATATTGGTCATAGCGATCAATGCCCAGCAATTAGAGTTGGAATTGAAACTGACTGGGAATTCACAAATCTTTTTGGTGGGAACACAAATGCAAGTGGCGAGTATGCAGCAACGCTTATGGGTGCTGTTTCAACAATCTTTGAAGACGATGTTTCTGTTGAACTGACAATTTCATATCTCAGACTTTGGGACACTTCAGATGATCTTTGGTCTGGTGGCGGGGCAGGTGATCAGTTATATGAATTTCGCGATTATTGGAATTCAAATATGGACTTCGTTAGTAGGCATCTAGCCCACTTTTTAAGCGGTGCGAATTTAGGTGGCGGAGTTGCATGGGTTGGCGCTGTTTGTTCAGACTATGGCTATGCTGTTTCTGGCAATCTGGGCGGTTACTTCCCGTTGCCAATTGAAGATCACAGTGGCAACAATTGGGATTTAATGGTTGTTGCTCATGAAACAGGGCATAACTGTGGAACAGGGCATACGCACGATTACTCTCCGCCAATTGATGGCTGCGGCATAGGGGACTGTTCTAATGCTTATGGTGGAACTATTATGAGCTACTGCCACACTTGCAGTGGTGGCATGTCCAATGTTGTGATGAACTTCCATCCGCTTGTTCAAGATACTATGTCTAACTATATCGACGGCCTTAGTTGTAGTCTTGGTGGTGATGGGTCACCACCATCAGTAGGTATAGATAATGTATGGGCAATGGACAATCAGCCAGTTGACATTGATGTCCTAAGCAATGATTATCCAAATGACTGTTCGGAAATCTTATATATAGACAGTTTTGATAATGAATCTTTATTAGGTGGCACTGTGGAAATGATCGGTGATGATCCTAGCACTGCTATTTTGAGATATACGCCTACTGGAGTAGAAAACAATTTAGATACCTTCAACTATGTGGTTGTGGATGCTAGTGGACAGAGTGCAGAGGGCGGCGTCCTTATCAATCTATCGTTCCCACGCCAGCCTGATAATCCATCGGCAGTTGAGCCTGGCGTAAAAACAAGATACTACGCTCTAAATGATCCAACAGTCCTTCCAGATTTTGATTTGCTAGAACCAATCAGTGAAGAGATCGTTGATAATGTTGATTACCCATCTACAAATGGCAACTTTGCTGGATCTGGTCTTTCAGAAAATGTTGGGGCAGTCTTTGAAGGATTTGTGTCTGTTGAACAAGACGATCTATATACGCTATATGTAAACTCAGACGATGGCTCAAGGATTTATGTTGGAGATCAACTTCTTGTTGATAATGACGGGCTACATGCAATGAATGAAGAGTCAGGTCAAATTCTCTTAGCTGGAGGATTGCACGCCATTAAAATTGAATTCTTTGAGAGAGGTGGAGGCGCCGGCTGTATCGCAAGCATATCAAGTGAATCAATGGCTAAACAGGTTATGACACCTGAAATGCTTTCACATGAAGTAGCGGTCTATGGAGACATCAATGGAGATGGTCTAGTTAATGTGGAAGATTTACTTATAGCTATTAGTGAGTGGGGGCTATGTAGCGGCGAATGCTTGGCAGACATTGATGGTAGCGGCACAGTTGATATAGCAGACCTTCTTGAAATTATTGCAAACTGGTCCTGATGGTACTTGTATGCCTTGCCTAAGAGCTCTTAGGACTCTTGGGTTGGGTATATCGAGGTGAATTTCATTGCATTACTAATAGTTAAAAGGAATAATGTTTATGTATATGTTCCGTCTATTGC
>CAZVAE010000052.1:0-9111 GCA_964624985.1 uncultured Isosphaeraceae bacterium
GCAAGGAAACAGATGACTCGTGTAGCAACATTATCAGGTGATCAACTTGCAATTTACCGAATTCGTGTCGGTAAGAATGCTCCGGTCTCTGGAAAGCCCCTCTCTGAACTCGACCTGATGCCAAACTGCATGGTTATCGTGCTTGAGCATGATGAACATATAGGTGTCGTCCCAGACGCTCATGAAGTTCTTGAAGAACGTGATGTCGTATTCGTCGTTGTTCATGGAGAATATGAGGATGATCTGCGAAAACTATTCGCAGTAAAGTAATCTCATGAATTACCGTCTGATTGTTCACCAACTTGGTCTACTTGTATTGGTATTGAGTACCGTTCTGTTTAGTATCTGGATTTGGTCTACCATTGTCATAGGTGCTAGCACAAGCGGAGTACCATCGCTCCTGTGGTCAACTGGAGTGAGTGGGTTTCTTGGAAGCATACTCTATTGGATCGGTAGAACTTCGAAACATCAGTCCGGCACAGGAGTGATGGGTCGCCGTGAAGCATTACTTCTAGTTTCAGCAAGTTGGATCGTCGGAGCTATCATCTCCTCCTTACCATTTTATTTTTGGGGACGAACTAGCGAGAATGCAAGCCATCCATTTCATTCCGTTGTTAACTGCTTCTTTGAGGCAATGAGTGGTCTCACAACAACAGGTGCAACAATTCTAGTTGATATTTCTTCAGTGCCTGATCCTCTTTTGTTCTGGCGTGCGATGATACAGTGGCTTGGAGGCCTCGGAATTGTTGTTCTCTTCGTCGCAGTGCTTCCAAGTCTCGGAGTAGGTGGGAAAAAATTATTCCGAATTGAAGCACCTGGACCTGAACCAGAAGGGGTTAGGCCTCATATCCGTGAAACTGCAAGAATCCTTTGGATTATTTATGTATGCCTCACAGGTGCTGAAATCATTACATACAAACTTGCGGGCATGTCTTGGTTTGATTCAAGTTGTCATTCGCTCACGACCCTAGCAACTGGTGGTTTTAGCACACACAGTTCAAGTACTGGGGCGTTCGGTTCTAAAACAATTGACATCATTACGATTGTCTTCATGGTGCTCGCTGGAGCGAACTTCGGGTTGTATTACGCTGCTGTAAAGGGGAAGCTAAAGGTCATCTGGACTGACCCAGAGTTTCGGTTGTACATGTTCTTACTTACCGCGGGATCGATCATCGTCATCTTCTCTTTGCTCGGCAGTGGCCAGCCAATCGTGACGACAACTGGGCTTGCTAAAGAAGCGACAGTTTCTGAAGCAATCACCCAAGGCGCATTTACAGTAGTTTCAATCCAATCAAACACTGGATTCACCACATCCGATTACAACACGTGGCCATTTATCGCAAAGGCGGTTATCGTCATGATGATGTTCATTGGCGGATGCGCCGGCTCCACTGCTGGTGGAATCAAGATTATTCGAGTTTGGGTCGCAATTCGCGTCATGCTGAGTGAGGTCGAAAGAGCATTTCGTCCCAACGTAGTCCGACCGTTAAAAGTTGGTAAAAATATCGTCAATTCCGATTTAAAACTTGCAACAGTTGCGTATGTTCTTAGCATTTTAGTTTTGTTTGCAATTGGTGCTGGCACGTTGATGTTGCTTGAATCTGGGAATCCTGATTGTACGGTCACCACAGCAGCAACTGCTTCGATTGCAACGATTTGCACTGTTGGCCCTGGGTTTGCAAAAGTTGGGGCAATGGAAAATTAAGCATGGTTTACAGATGCATCTAAGATTTTTCTCTGTGTCCTTATGGCAATTGGACGGCTTGAGATTTTCGCTGTCATGGTTTTGTTTATTCCACGGTTCTGGCGTAGCACGTAATGCAAAGAACGATTGCTAAAGTTCTCGTCTTCGTTGCAATCCTCATCATCTTCGTGCCCTTTCTATTGGAATATGTGTTTCACAAAAATCCTGTGTATTTCTTCAGGAACTTTGGAATTTCTTATTTTTTAGAGCAATTTTGGTTTTACGCATCTGGGGTGCTATTGCTTGTTGCAGCGATGTTGCAATTTCCAATCTCTGAAGAAGAGGCGTGGCATTGCGATTGTGGGTATGACCTCTCGTACATGAACAAGACCTCTAAACATTGTCCAGAATGTGGTGCCAAGGTAGCACTTGAATGGACTCCATCGCCTGGAGAATTGCCAAGAAAGACGAAACGCAGATTAGCGTGGGTTGTTGTCTTAACATTCGCTGCAGTCTTTGTAATTGGGTTTGGGCTCATCATTAAAACAGTGAACCGCTGGGCGAGCGTGTAGCTACATCGGCTTATCTTCAACGGTTAAATCATAGATAGAGAGCAGCTTCTCCTTGTCGAAAATCATTTCTTCTCGCGTATTGCCCACAATTTCATATCGAGGTGTGAGTTCAATTGCATCGCATGGACATGCTTCTTCACACATGCCACAAAAGATACATTTCAACTCATCGATTTCAAATGAACGGGGACGTTTCTCTCGGTCATCCCAAGGCGCTTCCTCGGCAATGATTTCGATGCAGTTCGCTGGACATGCTGTCGAACACATAAAACAGGCGACACACTTTTCTCGTCCCTCTTCATCTCGGTTTAATCGATGTACACCACGGAAGGTTGATCGTTCTTGCCCACCTTCAAGAACATCTCGGTCATCACGCTTTTGCTCAGGGTATTGCACGACCCAAATGTTTTTCTTGTTTGAGCCGCCACGCCCCATGTTGCCAAGGCAATGACGTAAAGTCGTACCCAAGCCACGCAACACTGCAGGAACGAAAAAATAATCTGCAGCCCCAAGTGGCTTTGGCGTGACATCAATAATATCTTCCTTCATAGAGTGTAGATTATACGCAGAGAATCAATACGCAGGTATAGGGGCAGATCTTGAACCAGAACCTGTACAATGTTCTGATGGAAAAAGATTCGCCTACAAAGCGCTTATGGAAATACTCTGCTCTAGGATTTACGTTTGTTTCGATGATTATTGCTGGAGGATTGTTGGGCTGGGGTCTTTCTTGGGTGTTTGGGCAGTCTGCGAATGAACGGACATTCATCGTTACTGGGGCAACGATTGGAATTGTTGTAGGTATGGTTGACTTTATTCGGGATGCACTAAGAGCTGTGCGAGAGGAATAATGACTAGATCTCCTGAGATTTCTCTCTCCTTTAAGCGAATTGCAATTGCTCAATGTGGAGCGGCTCTCTCTGCGGGAGTACTTTGGTTTTTGGGGGCTTTGCTTTTCAAATTTGATCTTCAAGTTGCTCTAAGTGGAGCCGCAATTGCAGGTGTTCTTCTGATCGTTTCACTCATCATTTTAACCCTGTTTTCACCTCAGAAACAGCGTCCAATTGCAACTGTTGCAACCCTCTGGGCTGCGACCTCCTTTCTACGATTCCTCGTTGCACTTGGGGGCGCTTCCTTGCTATACTACACGGCTCAATTTGGGCTACGCCCATTGATGTTTTCATTCCTTTTTACCGCTGTTTTACTTCTATTAGTAGAGACTAGATCCATCTCCGACATGCTTGCAGAACATTGCAACACAATGACTGAATAAGAAGCCTAAATGTACCCTTTGCTTGCTAGTGAAAACCCGATTCATCATATTCTTGATAGACCAATTTCAGGACTTGATCACATCACGCTACTTGGAAAGCCTGCGTTTACAATTCATATGGCGTCGCTCATTCTTGCTGCTTTGATTGCACTGTTCGTGTTAAGGGTAGCAGCCAAAAGAATTGCAGTTGGCCATGAATCTGAAGGTACGGATCGTTACCTCACGAAGGGACGAATCCCGCAGATTATTGAAGTCATTACGCTATACATGCGGGATTCCGTTATTCGTGCTGTTCTAGGTCAAGAGACGGATAAATTTCTACCCTATTTACTTTCACTGTTCTTCTTTATCCTAACATGCAACATTCTAGGAATGATCCCTTTTGCGGATATTCAAACTGTTGCGGGTAAAGTCACGATTGGTAGCGAGTTCAATTGGGCTATCTTTGGAGGAACTGCAACAAGTAATCTTGCCGTGACAGTGGGGCTCGCACTTGTTTCCTTTTTTGTAATTCAACTCCATGCGTTCAAATCATTGGGCGTTGGAGGTTGGGCACACCACCTCACTGGTGGAGCCCCTCTTTATCTACTTCCAATCATGCTCCCGATTGAGTTTATGGGTATGTTCATCAAACCCGCTGCCCTCGCAATTCGATTGTTTGCAAACATGGTTGCAGGTCATACGATGCTTGCCGTCCTCACAATGTTCGGAATGATTGCCTTTCAGACGACGCAGAGTTGGCTGATTACGGGTTCTATTGAAGCCGTTTCAACTGTTGCAGCAGTCTGTATTAGTTTCCTTGAATTGTTTGTCGCTTTCTTGCAAGCGTTTATCTTCATGTTCTTAACCACTGTGTTTATTGGACAAATGTCACATCACGATGAACATGAAGAGCACGCTGAGGTAGCGACGAGTTAATCTAACTTTGGCCTACGTGGGATAGGCCTTGAATGTATTTTTCTGTAGTGCTCCCACGGCACTGACACTCAAGTCTCTATATGACGAACTGGATGAACTTATGAAAAAGCTTGTTGCTTTCACTACTTTGGCCTCACTTGGCCTTATGATTGTTGTTGACCCTGCTGTAGCACAAGATGCTGCAAGTGGCGCTGGTGATAACGCTGAGGCGCTTGCAAAAGCTGGCGCTAGTGGTCTCAAAGGTATTGGTGGCGGATTAGCCGCTGGCATTGGTGCATTAGGCGCTGGTGTTGGAATTGGTCGTATTGGTGGAGGTGCTGTTGAATCAATCGCACGTCAACCTGAAATGGCTGGTTCAATTGGTACAAACATGATTATTACTGCTGCTCTTGTTGAGGGCGTAGCTCTCTTTGCAGTAGTTGTTGGTCTTCTCGCTATCCTCTAAATTTGGTTTTATCGCAGCGGGCTTATCTTGCATAAGCCCGCTGATTGACCAAATTTTCACTTACGGAAGGACTTCTCCCATGTTGATCCCCTTCATTGCCGCTGACGGTGGCGGATCGCCAGTAGATGTTCAATTACTCACACTAGGCACAAGTATCGTTGTGTTTGTGATTTTTTTCATCCTTGCGGCAAAATTCGTTTGGCCTCACATTCTCAACGGTCTTGACCAGCGAGAACAGAAGTTACGTGAAGATCTAGACGCTGCTGAAGAAGCGAGAGAGCAGGCCAAGGCCGCCCTTGCTGAGTACGAACAAGAGTTACAAAAAGCACGAACTGAAGCTGGTGAAATGATTGCGAAAGCAAGGCAAGATGCAAAAAGCGCTGCTGAAGAACTACGTTCAAACAATGCTAAAGAACTCGCTGAAATGAAAACTGCTGCGGCTGCTGAAATCGACTCCGCGAAGAAAGCGGCTATCGGTGAAATTCATTCAGAAGCAAGCAATCTGGCTGTCGCAATTGCAAGCAAAATTCTTGACCGAGAAATTTCTGCAGATGATCAGAAAGCTCTTCTTGATGAATCACTTACAGAGATGGTGGCCTCAAAGTGAATAAACAAGCTGACGCACTAGCCAATGTCTACGCTCGTAGTCTTTTTGAACTCGCAATAGAAGCGGGTGGCAACGAAAAAGTAGCTGAAATCGCTGATGAGATTGAACAAATCAGCGAATTGCTTGCGTCAAATAGTGAACTCAATCATTTTTTCTCTTCTCCGATTATTGATATCGAAAAGAGAAACAATGCCCTATCTGTGATTTTTTCAAACAAGGTTACAGATTTAACCCTTCGATTCTTACTTGTGCTCAATAGTAAGGGACGATTGTATCATTTACTACAAATTGCCAACGCGTACGACCAACTCGTGCAGGATGCACTTGGCAAAGTTGAAGTTGATGTCATTACACCCTCCACAATTGATGATAGCGCCCTTGGAGCCATTAAGGCGAAAGTACAAGAACTGCTAGGCAAAGAGCCAATCCTTCACCCATACGTGGATGCATCGATGCTGGGTGGAGTGAAACTCAAAATTGGCGACCAACTCATTGATGGGTCTGTTGCTACAAAGTTAAGAAGAATATCTGAAAGTGTTCAGAGTGGTGGCTCGGTTGCCATCAGAGAACGATTCGAAACGTATTTAGAGAACAATGCATAAGCCCTTTATTGAAGGCGAGGATTATCGTGAAGATTAAAACAGACGAAATTACATCCGTTATTAAGCAAGAAATTGAACAGTTCACTAGCGAACTCGAAATCTCTGAAGTCGGCCAAGTGGTCGAGGTTGGAGATGGTATTGCACGAATCTACGGTCTATCTGGTTGCATGGCAGGTGAACTACTCGAGTTCGAAACATCGCGCGGCACAGTCATGGGTCAGGCGATGAACCTAGAAGAAGATACCGTTGGTGCAATCATCTACGGTGATTATCTTGCTGTTGAAGAAGGCAATACCGTTCGTACGACGAACCGTTTGCTTGAAGTGCCAACCGGACCTGAACTTCTTGGACGAGTCGTTGATCCACTTGGTAATCCAATGGATGGTGGACCGCCAATCAATGCCTCAAGTAGTGCAAAATTAGATATTGTTGCTCCAGGTATTGCAGCAAGACAACCCGTTGTTGAACCAATGCAAACAGGAATCAAAGCTGTTGACTCGATGATTCCAATCGGTCGAGGACAACGTGAATTGATTATTGGTGACCGTAAGACAGGTAAGACCGCTGTAGCGGCTGATGCCATTATCAACCAAAAACAGTATTGGGGCACTGACGAAGCAGTCGTATGTGTCTACGTTGCCGTCGGTCAAAAAGATTCAACAGTTGCGGGTGTGATTGAAACACTGAAACAAAATGGCGCAATGGATTACACCATTGTTGTTGTTGCGGGTTCTTCAACTGCTGCTCCACTTCAATATATCGCACCGTATGCTGGATGTGCTATGGGTGAGTACTTTATGTGGCAAGGCAAAGAGGGGAATACTCCAAAACATGCTCTCTGTATTTACGATGACCTTTCAAAGCAAGCGACTGCGTATCGCCAGTTATCACTTCTTCTTCGCCGTCCTCCTGGACGCGAAGCGTTCCCTGGTGATGTCTTCTATCTGCACAGTCGATTGTTAGAGAGAGCAACGAAGTTATCTGATGATAATGGCGGCGGCTCACTTACCGCTCTCCCGATTATTGAAACCCAAGAGGGTGATGTTTCTGCATATATTCCTACAAATGTGATTTCGATTACAGATGGTCAGATTTATTTGCAACCAGAATTGTTCGCCTCTGGTGTTCGACCTGCGATTAATGTGGGTATTTCTGTGAGCCGTGTTGGCGGTAATGCCCAGATTAAAGCAATGAAAGAAGTTGCAGGTTCACTTCGACTAGACCTTGCAGCATTTAGAGAGCTTGAGGCTTTTGCTCAACTTGGCACAGAACTAGACGCGGCGTCTCAGCAGCAACTTAATCGCGGTGCACGATTGGTAGAACTGCTAAAACAGGGACAATACACACCCTATAAAGCGATTGACCAAGCCATCTCGATCTACGCAGCATCTGAAGGATTCCTTGATGATGTGGACCTTACTAAAGTCCATGCTTTTGAAGAAGGTTTGCTTGAATATATGAACACTTCAGGAAAAAGCGTGAAAGATAAATTGGTTGAAACTCAATCATTCAAAGGTCTTGAGGATGAGTTCAACACTGCTATTGGCTCATACAAAGAAACCTTTGTTGGATAAGCGCCAAACGCATACTTAGACATGCATTAAAAAACCCCTAGTGATGCTGGGGGCTTTTTTTTGGGTATGAACTTTGATTCGTGTAAGACGTATGAGATACACGTTTTCGCGTGGTTAAAATGGTGGTTTTTAGCCGATTAGAGATGGAATTATGGTGAGTAAGGAAAAACAACATCGGCTTATACCGGCAGCATTAGAGGCCGTATGCACGGCGTGCGCAGTTTCTAGGGCTGTTCAAGAGAACCTAGAGACATTGAAGCAGGTGACGAAGGACGATCGAAGCCCTGTTACAGTTGCGGATTACGCTGTACAAGCAATCGTCGCGCTCAGTCTTGCCGAACAACTTAAACCTGGCGATTGCCGAATTGTTGGTGAAGAAGATGCTCGTGGTCTACGTACAGATGAACAGCGAGTGGTTCGTCAAGCGGTACTCCAAGCAGTGCAGACTTGGAAGCCGCACATTTCAGAAGAACAGATACTTGATGCCATTGATGCTTGCAACCACGATGGTCACAGCGAAGGATTTTGGGCACTAGATCCCATAGATGGCACGAAAGGTTTCCTTCGCGGACAACATTATGCAATTGCACTTGGACGAATCGAACATGGAGAAGTTGTTGCAGGTGTCATGGGATGCCCCAACCTCTCGGCTGATCAATCCCATCCCCTAGATATCAACGATCCCGAAGGTGTTGTATATGCTGCATCGAAGGGTGCAGGGGCTTGGGAGTTTGCGAAATGTGAACAGCACGCAGAACCGATGCAAATTGTAGCTCGAACATTTAACCAAGATAAACCAATACGATTTTGTGAATCCGCTGAACGGGGTCATTCGGACCGAGGTAACAGCGGTGCAATCATTGACGCAATCGGAAAAGAGGGAGAGCCAGCGAGACTCGATAGTCAATGTAAGTATGCTCTTGTCGCCCGCGGTCAAGCAGATGGATACTTGCGGTTACCTACGAGTAAAGAGTACGTCGAAAAAATTTGGGACCATGCGGCAGGTATGTGCATCGCCACAGAAGCAGGAGCTGATGTAAGCGACATCTCGGGTAATCCTCTCGATTTTTCTCAAGGTTATCGACTCGAGGAAAATCGAGGTGTAATTTGTGCAACTCGCGGGCTACACGAACGAATTATTCAGTCAATTGAATCACTTGGCATAGGGCAAGGA
Organism: uncultured Isosphaeraceae bacterium; assembly: GCA_964624985.1. Lineage (GTDB taxonomy): Bacteria > Planctomycetota > Phycisphaerae > Phycisphaerales > SM1A02. The sequence goes on from CAZVAE010000052.1 coordinate 8,850, forward strand.
TAGATTTGATGACCACTGATGCAATCATCACAGCATTGACCATTCTCGGCATCATTGTACTGTTGGTACAAAAACGTAGAATTGGGCCTGATCTCATCATGGCAAGCGGACTCGTTGTTCTCATGGTTTCGGGTGTACTCACATTTGGCGAAGCAACCAATGGATTTGCTCAGCGACCTTTGCTCATGATTGCGGGGTTGTTTGTTATTGCCGGAGCTTTGCATGAGACTGGGGGGATTGAGTTGATTGGTAGAAGGTTGCT